>DATKZX010000023.1 GCA_035527755.1 Methanomassiliicoccales archaeon
GGCGTCAAGAACACTGGGCAGATAATGGAGCTGGCCAAGGATCTGGGCCGACCACGCGGGGACATGATGGACATAGCCGTGTGGAAGGACGGGGTGAAGATGGTCGATTCCACCCTTTATTATTATCAGGCCGTCCACCAGGAGAGCGATGTGGTCCCGGAGAACGTCGACTGCATCCGTGCCGTTATGAAACTGGAGCAGGATAACCTGGCATCCATCGAGCGCACTGACCGGGCCATCGGTCTGCGCTGAACTAAAAGGCCATCCGCGGCCCGGTTTCGCTCGTATTAAAAATTGACCGGAATCGCTGGTGGCCGAGCAAATCATTTTTTATTGCATCGCCATGCTGGTGATGGAGAGCCGTTGCTCAGCTCTCAATATGGCCACCAGGGGAAAATGACATGAAGGACCATCTCACCATCGACGACCTTGATCTTGAAGATAAGACCGTCATCTACCGTGTGGACATCAACTGCCCGCTACAGGAAGTGACCCTTGAACTGGCCAATGACAATCGTATCCGGGAGATCCTCCCCACTCTGAAAGAACTGCTGGCCCGTAAGGCTAAGGTGGTCATATTGGCGCACCAGAGCCGGCCGGGGGAGTGGGACTATATCTCGCTGGAGAGCCACGCCCGACGTATCGCCGAGCTCTTGGGGCAGGAAGTGAACTATGTGGATGACCTTTACGGAGAGAACGCTCGAAAGGCCATCTCCAATATGAAGCCGGGCATGGCCATAATGCTTCGGAACGTGAGGGATGAGCCAGGTGAGATGGAGAAGAGGTCGATGGATGAGCATGCCAGATCTCCAATGGTCGAGGTGCTTTCGAAGCTCGCTGACATCTATGTTAATGACGCTTTCGGGGCGGCGCACCGCTCTCAATGTTCCTTGGTGGGATTTCAGGCCGTTATGCCTTCTGCCGCAGGAAGGCTCATGGAGAGAGAGCTGCAGGCGTTGGAAACGGTTTTCGGCTCGCCTGCGCATCCTTGCATCTTCGTTCTCGGCGGGGCGAAGTTCTCTGACGCGATCAAGGTGGTCGACCGGGTCTTGGGCAGTAGGATCGCCGATCGGGTCATACTTGTCGGCCTGGTGGCCAATGCGTTCCTGAAGGCCAAAGGGGTAGATCTGGGTGAGAGAAGCGAACGCAACCTTATGAAAGAGTTCACCGAGGAGAACATCGGAGCCGCCTCGCGCCTTATGGAGATGTACGGCGATAGCATCGATCTGCCTTTCGATGTCGCCCTGGAAGTGAACGGAGCCAGGATGGATGTCCCTGTCTCCGATCTTCCATCCGAGCACCCCATACACGACATCGGCATCGGAAGCGCCAAGGCGTTCGTGGATATCTTGAAAGATGCCTGTACCATCTTCTTTTCCGGACCTGCGGGTAAGATAGAGACCGATGGTTTCGCGCTCGGAACCCATCTGCTCATGGAGGCCGCGGTCGGCGGCAAGTCTTTCTCGGTGATAGGAGGAGGGCACACCGTCAGCGCTGCTCAGCGCTTTGGTTGCTGTGATCGTTTCTCATATGTTAGCACCGGTGGAGGGGCTCTCGAGACATACATCCTCGGCAAGCCGATGCCGGTCGTCGACGCCCTCAGGGCTTCCTACCGTCGTCATGTTCTGAAATAAGCATGGAAACACTGGCGGGCGCTGAGCAACGGACCGCGTAATGATCGGATCGCGTCGATCGTCCTTTTTTATAAAATCAAGAAAAAATTGTTGTTGGAAGTGGTTTTGGCTCAGAGCACTTTGGCCATGCGCTCCAGGGCCTCCTCGATCCGCTGAACGGATTGCGTGGTGGCCATGCGCACGTACCCTTCGCCATTCTGCCCGAACCCTATCCCCGGGGTGACCACGATGCCAGCCTTGAGCATCTCATCGGCGAACTTGATCGATGGACCGTCCACCTTCATCCACAGGTAGAACGTCGCCTTCGGCAGATCCAGCTTGAACCCCAGTTTACGTAGACCATTCACCAGCACATCCCTTCGCTCCTGGTAGACGGCGATGTTGTCCTTGACCATCTGCGGTTTTTCCGCGTTCTTGTATTGGCCCAGGGCCATTTTGACTGAGCTCTGCAGGAACTTGGGAGCGCCGGAGTCGATCTGTGATTTGACCTTCTTCAGACCGGATATGAGATCGGCATCCCCGACCGCGTATCCGATGCGGTACCCGGTCATATTGAACGTTTTTGAGAGGGAACCGAACTCGATGGTCCCATCCCCTTGGGCCACCTGGAGCGCTGACGGAGCAACGTAATCATCGAAGGTCATCTCCGAGTAGGCGTTGTCATAGCAGAATATGGTGTCCGTCTCCACGCACCAGCGTGACGCGGACAGCAGGAACGTCTCATCGCACACCGCCCCCGTTGGATTGTTAGGGTAGTTCAGGTAGATCATGCGGGCGTCCGTTGGCAGGGATTCAACGTCCGGAAGAAATCCTTTCTCTGCCAGCAGCGGGAAGCGTATTGGCACGGCATCGGTCAATAGCGCCGCGCCCTGAGCGTATACAGGATAGGCCGGGTCTGGAGAGAGCACCTTTTCCCCTGGGTTCACGAAAGCGCGGCAGATGTTCGCCAGCCCTTCCTTGCTCCCGATGAGTATGGCCACCTCGCCGTTGGGATCGACCTCTACGCCAAAGCGCTTTTGATACCATTCGGCTATGGCCTTGCGGGTCTCGGCCTCTCCGGCACTGGATGGGTAACGGTGATTGTCTGGGTCCTCCAGCTCCTTCTGGATGAACTCGATGATCGGCGAAGGGGTGGGCAGGTCGGGATCGCCGATGCCGAGATCGATTATGTCCACACCCTCATGCTTCTTTTTGTTGACCTTGTCCTCTATCTCGGCGAAGAGATAAGGAGGCAACATCTTCAATCTGTTAGCGTATTCGAATCCCATCTTTACACCTCACATCTGACCTTTGAACACCAAGCTGGCGGGGCCGCGCATGGTCACCTTGGAAAGGTCTTTCCAGACCCTGATCCACAGGCTACCTCCGGGCAATCTCACCTGCACCTCCTCGTCGAAGTGCGCCTTACCCAGCAGAGCAGCGACCACCGTGGTGGCGCAAGCACCAGTCCCGCAGGCCATTGTCCATCCGGCCCCTCTTTCGTAGACCTTAAGCTCCAATACCCCATCCACCGATTTAACGAATTCTACATTTGTCTTGCGGGGAAAAAGCTCGTGCCTCTCCAATAATGGGCCGAATCGGTCCATCTCCTCCGGGTCCAGTTCGTCGAAGATTATCAGGTGGGGGTTCCCCATGGAGACCGCGCTACCATGCAGTTCCCGGCCACCGGCATTTATCGGCTGATCTATGAAACGTCCCTGACAGACCATGGGGATGGCCGGACAGTCTAATATCGGCCTGCCCATGTCCACCGTGGCGGTGGAGACCTTGCCGTCCTCCACATCGACCTTGATGTGCATCACGCCCGCCGGTGTCTCTATGTTCATTTCAGTTCTAGAAATGTGTCCTAGATCGTAGATATGCTTGGCCAGACAGCGTATGCCGTTTCCGCACATCTCCGCTTCGGAGCCGTCCGAGTTCATCACTCGCATGGCGTAATCGGCCTTTTCGCTCTGTTCTAGGTAGAGGATACCGTCCGCACCCACCCCGAATCGCCGGTGACAGACCGCCTTAACGTGGTCCGGGTCCTTGGACGCCTTTCCGTCCAGATTCTCGACCAGCACGAAATCGTTGCCCAACCCATGATACTTCCAGAACTTCATTCTCTCAACCTCGCCGGAACCTTCTGGTGGCGGAACATGTCCGAGACCTCCTCCCTTTCCCGGATGAGCGACGCCTTACCGTCCAACACCAGCACCTCGGCGCAACGTGGCCTCGAATTGTAGTTGGATGACATGGCGAAGCCGTAGGCACCGACATCGTAAACTGAAAGAATGTCGCCAACCTGTACCCTGGGCAGCATGCGTTCCTTGGCCAGGTAATCCCCGCTCTCGCATATCGGCCCGGCCACATCGTACTTGACATCGGCCGCCTGATCGAAGCGGTTGGCCACGGCGACATGATGATAGGAATCGTAGAAGGCCGGTCTGATGAGCGTGTTGAAACCTGCATCCACCAGAGCGTAATCGCGCACTGGTGTGGACTTGACGTCGTTCACCTTGGTCAGTAGGACGGTGGTATCGGCCACGATGTAGCGCCCTGGTTCGATGAGCAGTGTTCTGACCCCGCTCCCCTTGATCTTGGATGCGACCTCCGCGGCCACCGCGTCCAGGTCCATGCTTTCTTCCTCCGGACGATAAGGTATGCCCATGCCCCCACCTATGTCCAGGAACTCCAGTTTGAGCCCCAGTTCAGAGCGTATCCGTTCGAATATCTCCACCATCACTTCGGTGACCCGGCCGAACACGGCAGGGTCGCGTCCCCCGGACCCGGTGTGGGCGTGCAGGCCCCTGGGCACGAAGCCAAGCTCTATGGCCTCAGCATAAGCGGAGATTATCTCTTCCTTGGGAATACCGAACTTGGCCCCCTTGGTCCCGGTGACCACCTTCTGCGAGTGCCCGGAACCGACGTCCGGGTTGACACGCAGGGATATGGGGTGCTTTGGGTTCATACCCGCCAAACGACGCATCTGGTTAACGGAGTCTACGTTGATAGGGACCTTTCTTTCGGCCACGGCTCGCATCTCCTTGTCAGAAACGCTGACCCCGGTGTATAGGATACGCTCCGGGACGAAGCCGGCGCGAAGGCACGATTCCACCTCTCCGATGGATACGGCGTCTATGCTGGAACCTTCCTGCTCCAGTATCCGCAGTATGCTCAGATTGGTGTTGGCCTTGCAGGCGTAGTTAATCCTAGTGGGGAACTTGTCGTTGAATGCCTTGTATATCGCCCTGTAGTTCTCCCGCAGCGCGGTCTCGTCTGTAACCATGACCGGAGTTCCGAAACGCTCGGCGATCTTAGTGGTCGACATGCCGCCAATGATCATTTCGTCCTTCTTGCTCTGAAATTTTCTCATTCAAGCACCTATGTACAGTTCGTGCAATCTCCTGATAACCTCGACGGCCTTGGCGTCGCCTACCATGAAGTTCAGGGCGATGTCCGATGCGCCCTCGGAGATCAGTTCGACATTGGCACCGACGTCCGCCGCCGCAGTGAATATCTTTGCCGACACCCCGCAGATCTCCAGCATGCCATCGCCAACGGCGCATATGAGGGCAACATCCTCCTTGACCTTGACCGCCTCCACTTCATCCCGGAACCCATGCAGACGCTCGCATACCTCACCCACCGATTCCGACGGTACTGCCACGGCCAACGTGGAAAGGGAGGTGGAAACAGCGTATATGGATATCCCGTTGGAGCAGATGGACCCTACTATCCTGGCCACCAGTTCCGGCTGATAGACTAGTTCGGATGAGTAAACTTTGACTATGGCCAGCCCGGTCTTCAGGGCTACGCTCCTCAACATATCGCTGCCTCGCCGGTTCAGACCGTGTATCCGGGTACCCTTGCCCCGAGGATTGAAGGTGTTCTTGACCATCACGGCCACCCCCTTACGTTTGGCCGGCTCGATGGTCCGAGGATGCAACACCTTGGCACCGAAGTATGCTAGCTCAGCAGCCTCGCCGTAATCCATCTCGGTAATGGTGCGAGCGGTCTTCACCACCCGGGGATCGGCGGACATGAAGCCGTCGACATCGGTCCATATCTCCACTTCGTCAGCGTCCACGCCATAGCCTACGACCGCGGCTGAGTAATCGGAACCACCCCGGCCGAAGGTGAGCGGTCTTCCTCGTTGATCACACCCGTAGTAACCGGTTATGATAGGTACGCATCCCGCCTGCAGCAGGGGGACCAGGGTCCTCCGCAAATTGGCTTCTGTTGCCAGCAGGTCCGCGCTCCCATTTCCGGGCGGGCCATTTGCCACGATGCCGATGTCCTCGGAGGTCACGGCCACTGATTCCACGCCCCGGCTGCGCAATATGTAAGAAAGGGTGAGCGAGGAGAGCCTCTCTCCCCAGCTGGACAGGGCGTCCTGGAACATGATCCGGCCCTCGTCCTGGCGGAAGAGATGTATCAGACGGCCTAGTTCAACCAGGCGATGCTCCAGCTCGTCGAGGTATTCGGACATATGGTCCGCGGAGATGTTCTCTCGTGCAGTATCAAGATGCTTAGCTCTGAGCCATGACAGATAATCCGGCACCTCTTTTCTGTTATCGGTCATGATCTCGAGAAGCGAATTGGTCACTCCTGACATGGCGGAGACCACCACTGCTCGCTGGCAATCGTACCCCATAATGATGTCGGCAGTTCGGGACATTGCCTCGGCCCCACCCATGCTGGTGCCGCCGAACTTCATGACCTTCCTCACAGATTCAGCACCTCTTCCATATTGTGAACCTTTCCGTCGCTCAATGGGGCGACCCATCGGACCGATGTCACGCAACCCTCGGCGAAGGCCATTCGGGAATGTGCCTTGTGTGTCAGCTCAATCCTCTCGTGGTTCCCGGCGAATATGACGGTGTGTTCGCCCACTATGTCACCGGCCCGTACGGCGTGTATGCCGATCTCCCGCCCTCTGGCACCGACCATTCCTTCCCGGCCGTGGACCATGCGGTCAACCCCGGTTTCAGCGGAAATGATCTCGGCGGCCTTGGCCGCCGTCCCCGATGGAGCGTCCTTCTTCTTATCGTGGTGCATCTCGATTATCTCCACCTGATAATCTGGCAAGGCCCTCGCCAGGGTCTGACATGCCCTCCAGAACACGTTTACCCCGACAGAGAAATTTGGTGTGATCAGGGCGGAACGGTGGGTCTCGCCCAGCGTGAACCGGAAATTCTCCATGAACCCTTGTGAAAGTCCGGTCGTACCGACGACGACGTTCGCTCCGGCCTTTACCGCCACCGGCAAGTTGCGCTCAGCGGCCGATGCATTGCTCACGTCCACCAACACTGTACATCGGCGGCATATATCGTCCAACCCTTCCGGCCCCGTTGCGATCACCCCGGGGTATAGTTCCTGCCCGGCCTTCCCGCCCTCGGCGGAGACGATCGCTCCAACCAGTCTCATGTCCTTCTGTTCCCTGATCAGGGAACACACCATGGAACCCAGCTTACCTGTGGCTCCTGCTACTACTACATCAATCATGTCTAGGCGCCTCCTCGACCTTACACTAGCTTAAATTCCGTCAGTGTCCTCTTTAGTATCTCAGCGGTTCCCGGTTCCATGTCGCAAAGGGGCAAACGGAAGACCCCAGATGGCCTTTTCATCATCCTCATCGCCGTCTTTACCGGTATGGGATTGGTATCTAGGAACAGGTCGGTGAAGAGCGGGAGCATCTTGAAATGCAACCGTCGGGCCCTTACCCAATCCCCTTCCAGGGCTGCATGGGTCATCTCGACCATCATCTCCGGCACAATGTTGGATGTGACCGATATGACGCCCTGCGCGCCCAGCGCCAACATGGGAAAGGTGAGCAGATCGTCCCCGGAAAGAACGTTGAACTTGGGTGACACCGTGGCTAATATACCCATGATCTGAGACATGTTCCCACTGGCCTCCTTCACCGCCACGATGTTCGGCACCTCAGAGAGGCGCTTGATGGTCGGGGCGGCTATGTTGGAGCCTGTGCGGCTGGGAACGTTGTAGACCACTATCGGGATGTCCACCGCTTTGGCGATGGCCTCGTAATGACGGAATATACCTTTCTGATTCGGCTTGTTGTAATAAGGTGATATCAACAGAACGCCGTCCACACCCAGGTCCTTGGCCCCCTTCGATAGGTGGATGGCCTCGTGAGTGGCGTTGCTGCCCGCCCCGGCAATGACCTTGGCCCGTTTGGCCTCTTCCCTGACGATGCCGATCACCTTCAGGTGCTCCTTGTGAGTGAGGGTAGCCGATTCTCCAGTGGTGCCGCAGGGCACGATGGCGTCGATCTTTGCCTCCTCCTGCAGAGCGACAAGCTCCCGAAGCCCGTCCTCATCGATCTCACCGTCCTCCTTGAAGGGGGTGATTAGCGCTGTTGCGCATCCTTTGAACATCTTAATCAGCTCCGAAATGCTCTTTGAGTATGAGCCGCGTGCGCGTCGATTCCACGTTATCGAATCGGCGTATTTGCTCGATGATCTCATTCAGCTGCGGTGATGATGTGACATCGATAATAGCTACGATGTCCTCCTCCCCAGTGACCTCGAATACCTCGGACACTCCCTTGAATCCGGCGATCTGGTCGGCTATGTCGGAGGTGTTCACGTTGACATCGATCTTAACCTCTACCAGAGCCTTAACGTTCTTGCTGCTGGTCTTTATGGTGAACGCCTGTATCACGCCTTCCTCAAAAAGCTTCTTGACCCTGGAGCGGATGGTCCCCTCCGAGACCTCCAACTCATTAGCTATCTCTACGAAAGGCCGTCTCGAATCCTTTTTCAGTATCTCTATGATCTTATCATCCAGGTGATCTATCAATAAATTCACGCCCCTAGGTCACTTCATTGAAATTCTCTGAATTCGTATTCAAAACTTAGTTAATAGTAAAATATTATTAATATTTTCCGAAAAAGCTCGTATATTTTGAAATGTTTCGTGTATAAGAGCTTAGTTTGTATTGATCTTCTTAACGAAATCTAGCCATCGGCGCTCGTCGCTCACCTTCGCCAACAAGGCCTTTGCCTTTACATGACGTTCTTCAGCCTTCACGCTGCGGAGCTCGTCCACCGCTCTCAGAAGCCCCAGGGCCTCGTGCATGACCTCGTATGCCCTCAACTTCCCCATGTCCTTGGTGGCCAGGTCCTTCTCCAGCGATTTTGCTTTCTTATCCAGCAAGGTCGCCAGCTCATGAGCGCCCTTTATGGTGGCCTCGCTTGGCGAATGCTCGGTAATGAATTGGAAGACAACGTCCCTTAAGGGGACCTCCTGCCCCTCCAACTCCTCCAGTTCAGGAACGAACTCCCCAACCCAGAAGAGCAATGAATGAAAATGAGACAGTATCTTTCCTCTCTCCTCGGGCGTTAGGCAATCGTCAGCGCACTTGTCCCCGTTCACCGATGCTCCTCCCCCCGCCGAACGCGACCGCACAGGTCGTGTGCCATGGTCAAGGGGTCCTTGGGCAGGGACCTGACTAGCTGGCAGATAGAGTCCAACCCGACCTTGTGACCGACAGATACGTAGCGGGCCTTTCCCCTAGGACCTTTTACCACCCGCCCTACCTCTTCGTCGTCCAAGTATAGGGTTCCAGATCTTACATTTCCGGAGAGGGCGCTCTTGCCCACCCCGCCGGCGGCAACGTCGTGGACCACTCCGAACTGGGAGGCGATCCCGGCCCGGCGGGGGTGGGCCCGTCCGTGCCCATCGATGAGATACAGTGTGTCTTGACGCCCTTGCTCTAAAAGTAACGAATAGGGCCGCATCTCCCGGAACCCTAGATAACCCGGTACGTAAGGGAAGTTCACCTGGCATTCGGACGCACGCTCCTCCAAAATGACCCCTTTTCGGTCCAGTACTACCATGGCGGCGAATGCTTTGTCCCCATCGTAAGAGACATCCAGACCGGCTATGCGGTCGAAGGCCAGGGCGTCCCCTTCCTGGAGCACGTTGGCGGCCAGCTCCCTCTGGACCGCGGCCATCTTCTCCAGTATGGGATCCTTGAGGAAATCGTCAAAGCACGTCATCTTGAAGTTCAGCACTTTGCCGTCGTTGATGGGCACACCTTCCGATCGTAAAAGTTCCTGCTTCCTTTCCGCCCCTTTCCCCGCCCCATTATACCAACCAGTGCGTCCATTGGAGTAGACCACACGGTGGCAGGGCACCTTGAAGGGACGGGGGCGGTCCACGGAGAGGACCCGACCCACCGCGCGGGAGGCGGCCAGGTCACCTAATGCCCTAGCTAAAGCACCGTATGTGCTGACCCGCCCCTCCGGTATCTGCACCGTCAGGTCGTACACGTACCTATACAGGTCATGGTCCTGAAGATGGAACTCCTTGTCCATCATAAGCGCTCACGGACCCCGTACCGGTCCCAGCTGACCAGGTCCTCGATGTCCTTGCGACCGCGAGCTGCCGGCGTCTCATTCGGGAACCCTAGAGCCATGCATACCGTGATCGTTCTCTCTTTGGGCAGATCGACGAACTTGGCCAGCAATTCGTGGTCAAAGGCCCCTATCCAGCAGGTACCCATGCTCTCCTCTACCGCTGCCAGACTGATATGGTCCAGGGCGATGGTCAGATCGACCCGGGCCCATTTCTGTTGCGGGTCGTCAACGCCCACGAAGAATGCGGCGCAGTCAGCAATGAACGATTGCTCCTTGCATATTGGGACCAGCCCCCTGAGCCTCAGACGGTCGGTTATGACAATGATCTCCCAAGGCTGACGGTTGGCTCCGGACGGAGCTATCCTGGCCATCTCCAATAGGTGGTCCAGCACATTGGTAGGCAGTTCCTTGCACTTGAACTTACGAATGCTCCTTCGAGCCTTGATCGCCCCCTTGACCTCCAACTCAGACACCTCTTCGTTTAACCAATGTAGGTATTAGTTGAAGGTGGGATAATGATTTTTGGCCTAGACCTCATTGATCCTCGGCCTTCGCCAGGTCCTTCAGCCATACTACGGACTGGGGGAATGGGATCTCAATGTTGTGCTGGTTGAACATCTTCAGCAGTTCGGTACGGTAGTCGGAGGCGGCCTTGAACTGCTTGTCCAGGTCGTTTATCCAGATGAAGGCGGTGAAGTTCAATGAGGAGTCGGCGAAATCGCTGAAGCGTATTATCGGAAGATGATCATCGTCCTTGATCACCTCGGGCAGGGCTATGGCAGCATCGAGCATCAACTTCTTGACCAGGTCCACATCGGTACCGTAGGCCACGCCAACGGCGACGGCGATCTTGAGCTTGCGGTCTGGCAGCACCATGTTTACGATCTTCTTGTTGGCGATGTCGTTGTTGGGAACGATCACTAGCTCATGGGTGAAGGTGTTGTACAAGGTCGTTGATCGCATTCCGATCTTGCGAACCGCGCATATATCGCCATTGTCCAGTCGGAGCAGGTCATCGATCTTGAAAGGTCGGTCGATCACCATCTGCAACCCGGCGAAAAAGTTGGCCAGCGTGGATTGGGCGGCAAAACCGATCACTATTCCCATGAAGCCGAAGCCGGCAAGGATGACCGTGAGATCGTATCCGAACATGCTGAATATCACCATGACGGCAACCATCGGTATGACGATCACTCCCAACTTCTCCAGTACGGGGATGAGCACGTCGTCCACCTCGGAGTCGGTCTTCTTGGCAAGCTCGTGGCCGTAGTAGATGAGCACACCATCGTATATCTTGTAGACCAGCCAGGCCATGATCAGTATGAACGAGATGCGGTAAAGGAGCTCCAGGTCGGCAATCAGAGACCGGTCCAGGCTCAATATCTCCAGGGAGCTTACCGCACCGAAAAGCACTATCAGGATCAGTATCGGGCCGCGTATGATGCGCAGAACGATGTCATCCAGCTCGGTAGCGGTCTTTGAGGTCAGCACATGTAGGATGGGGTCGGCCACCAGCATGACGAACAACGCGATGGCCGTCCATATCCCCACGCTGACCGCGAAGGCGCCCGGGTTCCCATCCAAGGGAGATGGCATCTGGTTGTCCCATATGCCCAGTATCTTATTGTCCCCGGCCATGGTACCGAAGAGCGGGACCACCTCGATCTGCACCGTATCATTAACGATGATGACATTGGACAGCTCGTTCATCTGGGTGATAGTGAACGTCACAGTGAAGTTCAGCACCTTGGCGGACAATTCTGGGATGGTGGTGACGGTCAACAATATGGATTTCGAAGCACCGGGGTAGAGCGTGATGTGGCTTTGATCGAATACTAAATTGAAATCGTTGCTGGATGATCGATCAGCTTCGGGTGTGACCACGTAGGGCACAGTATCGTTGTTATAGAGGATCCATTCAAAGGAGACCGGGTCACCTGCGATGACCTTCTTATAATCGTCGTCCACGGAGAAAACGTTCACCGGGGCGGCGGAAACCATCGGAGCCATCATGACCGCTAAAAGCATAAAGCTGAGCGATAGAAGCATGACGCAGTTCCGGGCGGTCCGATCTAACTTCATGTATGTCCTCGTTCCGGTCCCTCGAGAACATACGTCATATTTAGGATTTCTCGACACCCATATCAGTGTGGTAAACCATTAATCGTTCTTCACCCATGCTCGGAGCATGGAAGAGATTACCTGGGCGCGCATCATCCTAGCCCTGACCGTCATGATCGTAGCGGCCATCTCCGATTGGCGCACCCGAACGGCCTCCAATGTTCACTGGTACATCATCGGATTGGGTGGCTCTTTGTTGCTCGGATGGCAGCTTTGGTCGGATGGAGCGCCTTGGATCTTCTTGGCGTGCCTGGGACTGATCAGCTTGGTGTTCATGGACCTGCTGTGGGACCGCCCCGGCATCCTTGAGGACGGCATCAACCCTCTGCCCCTTGTACTGTATGCATTGACCATCCTAGCCTATGGCTACCTTAGCTTGGAGCATTTCGGGGATGGACATTACTGGACCTTGGTGACCATCCCTCTGCTGTTCGTCCTTTTCTACGTTCTATACCAATTTGATGTGATCAAAGGTGGCGCCGATGCCAAGGCCCTCATCGCCCTGTCCCTTTGTTTCCCTGTCTATCCTTCGCTTGAAGGACTGCCCTTATTGACGTTGAACCAGCCCGCGGCCCAAGAGGTGTTACCGTTCCCTCTATTGATATTGTTCAACGGCGCCATACTGACCTTACTGGTGTCCGTCGGTCTCTTCCTGATCAACGTGGTGCACCAGGACCTGCGTTTCCCCTTGATGTTTTTAGGCTTTCGCATGAGCATCGATGAGGCGCCTTCAAAGCACGTGTGGCCCATGGAGAGGATCGTCGACGGGCGCCTCAGAACGACGCTCTTTCCCCGTTCGGATGAAAATGTGGATTGGGAAAGACTGCGTGCAGCTGGCGTGGACCGCCCCTGGGTCACTCCCATGATTCCTCTGCTTATCCCTATGGCCCTGGCAGTGCCCTTCTCACTGCTGGTGGGAAATCTTCTGCTCTACATCATTGGTGCGTGAAAGAGCAGTCCTGCCCCAGCGGGCATCTATTGCACCGTGGGCGGCTACGGCAGTACTGCTTGGCCAGCTGGACCAGCATTGCGTATAACTGGCGGTAGCGATGAGCGTCATCGGGATATCGTGTCTCCACCAGCGCCTGTGCGGACCTGTAATCGCCATCGGGCAGGACCCCGGTGCGGTGGAACACTCTGAGCACGTAGCTGGCGGCCACGAACTTGGGCCGGGCTCC
>DATKZX010000024.1 GCA_035527755.1 Methanomassiliicoccales archaeon
ATCGTCATCTTCAACGACCGTACGCCTGAAACGCAGTACGCCGCATATCTGGCTGGTAAGAACGACATCTCCCTGGATTATGTCGAGGATGGGTTGGCGGCATACATCCCTCCGATTGAAAAAGCACCAAATTTCTTCCACGGGATTCTGGCCAAGTTTCTCTTCGGCCGATACTACTATAATATCATCACCTTGGGCACCAGCCCCTATACTACCACAGTCCGCGTGTTCTTCCCCGACATGGTGATATCCGCCCTGCGGCAGAAGGAGATCAGGCCCCTGAGCGTAGAACTTTTCGACCGCATCGATCGCAAGATGATCGAAGAGCTGACGGAAGACATCAAGGACGATATCGAATACCTGCTGGTCCTCCCCCACTCCGAGATATTGGGGGGGAATACCCAACTGGGGGCGGTTTCATTGAAGGACAGGATGCAGGAGGTGGCGGTTCAGGCCGCGGAAAGGTACGGACGCATCGGCGTCAAGTACCATCCTCGGGAGAAAGGGGAATATCTGGGGCTGTACACAGGATGTGACACACTACCGCGCCATACCCCCATGGAGCTGATCTATCTCAAGCTCAAGGGAAAGGAGCTCAAGGAGGTGGCCGGACCGCTGTCCACTTCTATATACACTGCCAGGATCATCTTAGGCGACGATGTCACGATAACCACCGTCGGGAACGTCGATGGTCCCGATGCCTTGAGGTTCCTGAAGCATCTGAGAAAGGACGCCCTTTGACCAAGATGATCAAAGATCGTAAGCAAGGCACTTCTGGGTCATGTCGTCCGACAGTTCCAGCTCAGCCAGGATCTCGGCGATGCACTTCCCGGTACAACCGTCGCCATAGGGGTTCCGTCTCCTGCCGACCTTGTGCAGGAGATCGTGGTTCTCGGCCCGTTTCAAACCCTTCAGGACCTCTTCCTTCCCATATCCCACATCGATGACGTTGTCCCCTCTCTCCCTTCCCTTCTGCCTATCCCCCACGTTGATGAACGGGGTACCGAAGGAGGGCGTCTCGACCAGGCCGCCGCTGCTGTTCCCTATGAGGGCGGCCGCTCTGGCCATCAGCCTAAGGTAATCATCGCGGGGCATGCTCTTGAAGCAGACGAACTGAGGCGAACGGCATCGCTCCTCGATCACCTCTATCATCCTCCTCCCTCCGGCGTCAGCGTTGGGATATACGACCACTGTCCTCCTCCCGTCAGCGATGAGCGCGTCTATTGTGCCGGAGATCTGTTCCCCCGCGATATCCGCCTCCTCGCTCACCGGGTGTTGCACCAGCATGAGGTACTCCCTCGGTTGAAGGTCATTTTTACGCAGCTCGAGGTCTGAAATGGGGGTCAGGGTAAGGACGTCATCTAGAGAGGGCGAGCCCACCGTGAACACCCGCCACATCTCCTCCCCCATCCTCCTTAACCGCTCCGCGGAGCTCTCCGTTGCCGCGAGATGGAAGTGAGAAAGCTTGGTTATGGCGTGGCGTACATGCTCATCGACGGTGGAGGAGATGTCCCCTCCGTGCACATGGAAGGTCGGTATTCCCATATATGTTCCGACGATGGCCCCGGCCAGCATCTCCGCCCTGTCCCCCAGTAGAAGTATCTCGTCCGGCGCTTCCCTGGTTACGATGTTCGTCAATTGGACGGTCAGCTCGCCAAGGAAGATCGGCGTGGAGCTTTTTTCGTCGGAGGCTATCGTGGCCGGAGCGATGATCACTCGGAAACCATCGTTCTCTATTTGTTCCACGGTCCTTCCGAACTCCGGCATGAGGTGCATGCCAGTAGCCACGATGACCAACTCAAGGTCAGTTCGAGCCTCGATCGCTCTCAGAGTGGAGCGCATCAGTCCGTAATCGGCCCGGGTGCCGGAGACGTAAAGCACTTTCCTCATTCCAGCATCCTCCACTTGAGCACTTCGTCCGCTTTGATCCGGCGATTGGCCTTCTTCCCCACCACCGAATCCATCTCTTCCGGAGGTATCCCGATGCCTGGGCGCTTTAAAATGAGCATCTCTCGGGTGATGACAGCACCCTTGGGTATGTCCTTCGTCGCCACCACGCTCCTCCTGGCCACCTTGGCGATCTCCAGTTCCTGGAGGAAAGGTCTCTTCACTCCATCCCCTAAGGACCTCTCAACGTTCCTGATGGCCTCGACCATCTGCTTGAGCTCTACCGGGTCTAGGGAGGCCCGGTGGTCCGGTCCGTCCATTGCCTTGTCCAGGGTGAAATGCTTCTCTATAAGGCTGGCCCCAAGGGCCACAGCGGTTATCGGGGCGGTGAGGTCAGGACTATGATCCGACAGCCCCACCGGTACATTGTACCTCTCACCCATGCTCTGTATCACCCTCAGGTTCAGGGTCTCGAATGAAGCGGGGTAGCTGGTTGTGCATTGGAGAAGTATCAACGGCACGTTGGCGCTCGTGAAAACATCCACCGCCCTGTCAACCTCCTCCAGGCTTCCCATTCCCGTGGACAGTATCACTGGCAATCCGCGATCCCTCACCAACCCCAGGAAAGGCAGGTCGTTCAGCTCCCCCGAAGGGACCTTGATCGCCCGCATACCCATATCGACCAGATCGCCCAGGCTCCCGTGGTCGAAGGGAGTGGAGAGGAACTCTATCCCCTTCTCCAGGCAGCGGCGATGGATGCGGCTAAACTCCTCGATTCTCAATTCAAGCCGCTTGACCATCTGCAGCTGGTCCTCGTCACTGGCGTTCCGTTGGTACTCTGCTTTCTTAGCGCCCTTGGCCACCAGCCGATCGGCCTTGAAGGTCTGGAACTTGACGGCGTCGGCCCCGGCCGCCGCGGCAACGTCCACCAATTTCAATGCAAGCTCAACATCGCCGTTATGATTCACGCCCGCCTCGGCGATGATGTAGGTGGGGTTCCCCTTTCCTATCTTACGATCACCTATTGAGACGGTGGGGATAGGGTTCATGCGCCTCTCCGCCTCTCGCAGGTCCTCAGCGGTATCGATATCCACCGAGCGCTCGGCAGTCATCACATAGGGGGCGCAGCTCCTTCCAAAGAAGGAATCGTTGCGCAGAAGGTCCTTGACCATGGATATGTAAATGGCACCGTTAGGGACGTACAGCTCGGCCAACCCCTGTCTGCGCCCTGAGGCGTCCGGGGCCAACGGCTGCAACGAACCGTCCTCCAGGCACATTCCCCAGTTCGCCTTACTATCCAAGGCGGTGACGGAGATCAGGGAATCGTGGTCCCCTTTCAGGAATAGCCTCATCGCCTTTCGTATATCGTCGGCATCCCTCAAAGGGGACGTCAATTGAAGCAGCGCTACAACGTCATCATCGTTGGCTTCAACGGCCTCCAATGCGTGAACCACTACGTCCATGGTCGACGCCTCGTCCGTCGCCAGTTCCGGAGGTCTATCGATAAGCTTGACATCCTCGAATCGTGCCGCTACGCTCGCTATCTCCGCGTCTTCGGTGCTCACCAGCACCAGGTCGAACTGTTCCGATTTAATGGCTGCATCTATCGTCCAGTGAATGAGCGGTCTTCCGGCCACCGGAAGCACGCTCTTGCGAGGCAGACCCTTGCTCCCCCCTCTGGCAGGAATAATGGCAATCTTCATTTCAACCTCAATAATCCGGGATGGAGACCCTCTCCCTCTCCCCGATCTTTCGACAGGGACTGCCGGCGTTCACGCTCCAGGGCTCCACGTCCTTCAGCACCAGGCTGTTGCTGCCGATGACCGCTCCCTCACCGATGGTGACATCTGGATGAATAATAACATTCGTTCCGATGAAGGCGTCCTTCTCTATGACCACCTTTCCGCGCATGACGCTCTGCTGCTCCAGCGGCAAAGAGGCGGTCATTCGTTTGCCTCCCTCCGGAACGTGCGTTCCGGTTATGATCCTAGCGCCGCAGGCCAAGCTGACGTAATCGCCTATCTCCAGCGTTCCTCCGCCGATTATGCTGGTGAATGAGGCGATGTGCACGTACCGTCCGATCTTAATGCCCTGCCCCCCGTTCATGAAAACGAAGTCGTCTATACGACTTCCTTTGCCGATCTCGATCCTATCGATGTTAACGATCCTGGCCCAGGGATAGACAATTACGTCCTCGCCCCTGGACTTGAACTCGCGGTCCCCGTTCATTCCCTCACTCCAGGTAACCGATCTCGCGCAGCTTCCGCCGTATCTCGTCGTCGTTCAGGAATCGGCCTTCGTTCGAATTGTAAACCACTCCGCAATCACTGGGCGTACCGTTCACTCCTGGATGGAGGACGTACATGGGGCCGATGTCCTCCACCAGCAGGGATTCCTCTTCCGTCAGCAGTTCCTCGTACAATTTTTCCCCCGGGCGGATGCCAATGGTCTTGATCTCAACATCATGGCTGTTCCTCTTTCCGAGGTCCTCCGCTATGACCCGTATCAGATCGACGATGCGCACTGCGTCCATCTTCAAAATGAATATCTCCCCGCCCTCGCCCATCAAGCCGGCGGTGAGCACCAGGTCCACCGCCTCCTCGATGCTCATGACGAACCTGGTCATGTCCTCGTGGGTGAGAGTGACCGCCTCATTGTTCTCTATCTGCTGCTTGAGAGTGGTCAGCAGGGATCCGCGGGAGTTAAGAACGTTCCCGAAACGAACTACGGAGAACTTGGACGATCGCCCCCCCTTATATGAGTTGGCGGCCAGCGTGAGCCGTTCCGCCAATAGCTTGGTCGCCCCCATGACGTTACTGGGATTGACCGCCTTGTCGGTGGAGATCATGATGAACCGTTCTACGCCCCGGTCCAAGGCGCACTCGATAGCGTTCTCCGTGCCAACCACGTTGGTCTTGGCCGCCTCGAACGGGTTGTATTCACAGAGGGGCACATGCTTCAGTGCCGCAGCGTGAAAGACGATGTCCACGTCCTCCATGGCCCGGAATAGTCTGTCCTTGTCCCGGACGTTGCCGATGAACATGCGCAGTCGGTCGCATTTCAAACGGTTCTCCAGTTCGAAGAGCGCCGTCTCATTGGTGTCCAGCACCCGTATCTGAGTGCAGTCCTCTTCCGTCAGCTTGCGGACGATCTCCTGCCCGATGGAACCAGCACCCCCGGTGACCAGCAACCTCTTCCCCTTGTAACGTTCCAACCTATGCCCCCCTCAGGTATTCCTTAATGGTTTGGCAGACATATGAAATATCCTCGTCGTTCATGCTCGGGTAGATCGGTAAGGAGAGCACTTTCCCGGAGAGATCCTGGCTTACCTCCAATCCTTCGGCATGACAACCCTTGAACACCGTGTACTCGTGCACCAGGTGGAAGTAGACCTTGCAGGCCACGCCGTTCTTGGTGAGATGATCGATTAGCCCGTCCCTCAGTTTCTTGTTCTTCAAACGTACGGTGAACATCTGGTGCACGTCGAACCAGTCGCCCTCAACAGGCGCTTCGATGTCCTTCGCACCGTCCAGCTCCTGACAATAGGCGTCGGCGACCTTCCTTCGCATGGCGATGAGGCGGTCCACCTTCTTCAGTTGCGAGAGGCCCAGGGCTGCTTGGATGGAGGACAGGCGCCAATTGGAACCGGGCATGACGTAGTCGACCGGAGCGTCGGTGTTGAAATAATCTCCCTTGCTCACTCGGCCATAAGAGCACATCAGGCGCAAGGTATCAGCGACCTCCTGGTCGTCGGTGACCACGCATCCGCCCTCTCCAGTGGTGAATATCTTGTTCTGGCAGAAACTGAAGACGGACACCCTTCCAAAGGTGCCTAACTTGCGACCTTTGGTCTTAGATCCGAAGGCCTCGGCCGCGTCCTCTACGAGGTCCACCCCAGTACCATCGAGCTCCTCGGCGATCTCCTCGATGAGGCACGGTGTTCCTCCGTGATGTATGGGAAGTACCGCCTTGGTCTCAGAGGTCAGCTTCCTCTTTATGTCGGAGGGGTCCAGTCCCATCCTCTCTCGCTCGATGTCCACGAACCTAGGCATGGCGCCGGTATAAAGCGGCGCGTACGCCGTGGCGATGAAGGTGAAGCTCGGCACCAGGACGTCGTCACCTTTCCCGATCCCCAAGGCCAGCATGGTGGAATGGAGGGCGGAACCTCCTGAACCGAAGGTGACGCAGTGCTTGGTGCCGACATACGACGCGATCTCTCTTTCCAGATCCCCGATGATCTTGCCGGACGACCAGTCCCTCCCGGACCTGATGACCTCGGTCACCGCACGTACATCATCATCGTCATTGAATATCTGGAACAAAGGCACTTTCTTCATGTGAACCTACGAACTAGTAAGTTGTCGGAAACTTGATAGACTTTTCCAGAACCATGAAAAGCAGTATTGGATGCTCAATGGCAGGAACAGTATCATAAAAATTCGTAACGCCCCGGAACGTTGGCAGAAAACCATCCTGCCGAAGCAGAATGGCTTGCCAACGTCCCGATAGACATCACTGCGGGCTCTCCCGATCCCGTTAAGCCCGCTATGTTTCAGAATTATAAATACGTGCTCATGGACAAAGTTCATTTTCATCTCATCGCCGATGATCGAGCCCGCCCACTGGATGATCGGGATCACGCATCGGGATCTCGCTCTCCTCGTTCTTTTGTTCTCTCTTATGCGAAGGTTCGTAAAAGTGATCGCCATCAATCTCGAAAACGATTTATACTTACAATTGTCTTACAAATGTAAGATAATCAATTTCTTATTGTAATACAAAGAGGTGTTAAAAAATGCAAGGTGAAGAGAACGGAGAACCCAAATTGAAGAAGTCCATGGGCCCGATGTACCTTTTCGCCATGGCCGCCGCGACCATCATCGGTCCGTGGCTGGTCATGACCAACTGGTGGCTGTCGCTGACCGGAACATCGATCGCCCTGGCATTCGTCCTGGTGGGTTTGATGTGCATCCCCATAGGCCTGATCTACGGGGAACTGACGGGCATGTTCCCCCAGGTGGGAGGATCATATGTGTATACGGAGAAAGCTTTCGGCAAGGAAGCGTCCTACTGGACCTCCTGGGCGTTGATGCTGTCATACACAGCAGTTCTGGCGTTCCAGCTGATGGCCCTGATGGACATCATCAGGTATCTGTGGTGGCCCGACATGTCCATCGAGATCATGATGCTATTGGCGGCATTGGTGGCGATAGGGAATTTCCTACTGAACACTCGCGAGGTCAAACTCGGTGCAAGCGTTCAGTTCGTCCTGTTCCTGATGCTGGCAGTGGTGGGTTTCGGATATTCTCTACTGTTCTTCACACACCCAACGTTCTCCACCAGCAACTGGGAGCCGTTCTTCTTCACCGGTGAATCCGGTTTCATCACCGCAACCGCGCTGATGGTCACCATGTTCTTCGGTTTCGAAGTGATCCCTCAGTTCGCCGAGGAAGCCAACTACCCGGCCAAGAAGCACTGGAAGCTCATGGTCGGTTCCATCCTCTTCGCCATGGTCTTCTACGGCATCATCTGTCTGGCCGAAGGCGGAATGGGTGCCATCGGGGACCTGGTCGGAATTCCGATGCTGGGTGCCTCGATCGCTAACGAGCTCTACGGTTCCTGGTTGATGTACCTGATCGCCCTGGCCAACGTGGCTGCTCTCGCGACCTGTCTGATAGGATTCTGGATGGGCGGATCGAGAATGCTGCTGGCCATGGGAAGGGCCCGCGTGTTGCCGAAGGTCTTTGCCAGCATCAACAAGCACAACGTCCCGAAGACCGGTAACCTGGTCATCCTGGGCATAGTGCTCATGTTCATCGCGATGTCCGGTACGGCCTGGCTGGCTAGCTTGTTCACACTGATGGCCATCGGCGTGGGCATCACCTATGTGGTGGTCTGTCTGGCGTACATCAAGTTCAAGAGAACGGCGCCGGATATGGAAAGACCTTGGAAGGTTCCCGGAGGCATGGCCATGGGGATCTTGGCGCTGGTATGTGCTGGAATAATAGCCTACTTCACCTTCGCCTACTTCACCCTTGATGTGTGGATCCTCTTCGGTGTCTACTTCGGTATCGTTGGGGTCATGAGGGTGGTCCTCGGCCGCAAGAAGGACGATGACGATGTCGAGGAGATCGAACCAGCCAACGGTGGCGGTGCGTAATGAACGGCAGAGAAAGGATAATAGCGGCGATAAACATGGAACCGGTGGACCAGGTCCCCCTCGCTCCTCCCTTCCAGGGCTATTGGGCCCTGGGGGTCATGGATGTAAAGGGCCCGGATTCCATCAAGGACCCGAAGCTTGCGGCCAGTGCCCAAGTGGAGATCGCCAAGATCTGCAAGTTCGACGCCATCGAGACCATGTGGGACTGGCTGTCGCCGGTGGAAGCGCTGGGATGCGAGGTGAAGATACCCGATCTGGGCGCAATACCGACCTGGACAAATGTCCTGGGGGAGGACGCCGATCTGCTCTCCACATTGGAGATACCCGATCCAGCGAAGGACTATCGGTTGATAAGTTCGTTGGAGACCACGGACATACTGCGGAAGAAACTGGGTTCGGAGCTGTTCCTCTACAACACCCTGGTAAGCCCCTTCACACTGGCGGGGGAGCTCCGGGGCGTGGAGACGATGATGCTAGATTCGATCCTGGAACCGGAGTTCCTGCCGAAGCTTCTCCGCTTCGCCACCGATGTGGTATCGACCTACTGCGAGCATCTGGTCAAGCACGAACTGGACGGTGTGTTCCTATGTGACCCCACCGCTTCCGGCTCGCTGATCTCCAAGGAGGATTACGCGAAATACTCCAAACCTGCGCAGAAGGAGTGCACCGCCAAGGTCAACATGAGCGGGAAGTACTCCTTGCTGCACATCTGCGGTGATACGTCCGACCGTTTGGAGCACGTGATAGACGTCAACGCCAGCATATTCTCCATGGACTACCAGGTCGACCTGAAGAACGCCCACGAGCAGATAGGGACCAAGCAGGCCATCTTGGGGAACGTCAAGCCTGCGCACACCTTGTTCTCCGGAACGCCGAAAGCGGTGATCGAGGAGTCCAAGCAGTGCATAAGGGACGCCGGTGTCATCGGCTTCATCCTAGGCGCGGGGTGCGACATCGCCCCCGGAACGCCTTTGGAGAACGTTGAGGTCTGGAACGACGTCGTCAAGATGAATACATTGTGATCCCCAAACCCCTTCCAAAACCTTTTAATTATTTTTTATTTTAAAATATTATAATATATCGAACAAAGGTCATTAAGATATTTTCAAAGACCTGTTTTCTCTTGTTTTATGGTCTTTTATAATATTTCAAACGGTCGAACCTCGCTCCCGGGGATTCGGCAAACTGTTCCCCCTGGAAGGCGCGCACGTTGTAGCTTTCCTTATACTCGATATAATCAAGATAAAATCGGATCGCGGAAAGGATGAACTCGGAACGGGACTTGTATAGCTGCATGTCCACCCATTTGTCAACGGTCTCCACTACCTGCATGGGTACCCGAAGGTTGACTACCTTTGATCGTCTGCTTGAGGGGGTAGTATTACTTTCGTCGTCGTTCATTCAGGGCATTCCATTCCTTAAACTATGTTTAGAAAAGTCTTCTCAAATATAAATAAATATTTAAAATAATACCAATTGGTAAGCTATATATCATACTATTGACATTCATTTGTCATACTAATATATTATTTGCAAGGTTGATTTATTTGACTG
>DATKZX010000025.1 GCA_035527755.1 Methanomassiliicoccales archaeon
TCACCGATGCTATTGACGGCGGTGATGTTGTACCAGTAGATCTGGCCGTTGGTCAGTCCACTGTCGGTATGGTTCAGTTCGACGGTCGAATCGATAAGGACGAACGGACCGCTGGCGTCCGTGGACCGATAAACGTTGAAACCGGTCACGGTGCTGTTACCGGTGAACGATGATGCTTCCCATGTGAGAACGACCTCGGTATGGCCCGCGGCGGCCTGGAGGTTCTGCGGCGAACCAGGGGCGGACAGGCAGGTGGTGTTCAGACCCTCCCAGATCGGAGTGGTGAACCCGGAGGACCCGTTCAGGTAATAGATCATCAGGCTGGAATTATGGTCGATTATCCAGTCGCTCTGACAGGTCGGTGCCCCTCCCAGGAATATCATTTCGGTCATTACTGTGCAGTTGGAGAGCCCATAGTTCATGATGAGATCGACACTGCTTGGAATGGTCACCGAGGTGAGCGAGGTGCAATAATAGAATGCCTGATAACCTATGGTGGTGACATTGTTGGGAACGGTGAACGGTCCAGCTATGGCCAATGGATATTGGACGAGATAGGTTAGGGCCTTGTTATAAAGCACACCTCCCACGCTGGCATAGTTGGGGTTGCTGGGGTCCACATCGATAGAGGTTAGATTGAAGCATTGATAGAACACCATAACTCCGATGCTGGTGACGCTGCTCGGAATGGCCAAGGAGGTGAGAGAACCGCAAAGACGGAAAACCTGGTTCCCGATGGTGGTAACATTTCCTGGAATGGTCACCGAGGTGAGGGATGTGCAGGTAGAGAAGGCCGATGTACCGATGCTGGTAAGATTCTCAGGCATGGTCACCGAGGTAAGGGAGATACAGGAGTAGAACGTGAATGAATTGATGACCGTGACGTTCTCTGGAATGGTCACTGAGACCAAGGACTTGCAGGTGTGGAAGGCGAGGCTCCCGATGGTTCTGAGACTATCGGGAAGGTCGATCGATACCAACATGTCGCAGTAAAAGAACGAAGAGTTACCGATGCTGGTGACCTTGTCAGGAACCGTCACCGAGGTTAATTTTCGGCAATAGGCGAACGCATAATCATGGATGATGGTTACATTGTCCGGAATGATCACGGATGTCAGGGAACCGCAGGTATAGAACGTATCATTGGCGATCGCGGTGATGTTGTTTGATAGATCGATCGAGGCCAGGTTGATGCAGGAACGGAACGCTCCGTAACCTATGTTCTCTACGCTATCGGGAACGGTCATGGAGGTGATGGACGTTTTACCAAGGAACGCTTGGTATCTGATGGAGGTGACCGGCAACCCGGTTATATCACTCGGTATTTCCACCGCTCCACCAGCTCCAGTGTAACCGATTATCTCGACCTCGGTATCGCCGTTGATCAGCTCATACGTGAAATCACCACTCGTGGCAGCGGTCACGGTAACTGCGGTCAACGTCAACAATGTCGTTGATATCAATAAGAAAACGATAATCAAGCTTACTCTGCGAATGTACAATTCTTTCTTCATATGAAATTCACCTCTGCAAACACTTCTTTACTGGTGCTGGACGTGCTTTGATAAGCAAATTACATCATATTTAAATGTTAATAACAAATAATTATTTCGATCAATTAACAAATGAAAAGCGTACACGTTTGAATTCGAAATACAAATAATTTTATAGAACAAATACAAAACAAGCGGCTGTCCGAACGACCCTACGATCAGACCGTCCTTGCTAGAAAAAATACCCCGGACGAAGGTGTAAGGAAATAAAGTGGCCTTATCGGCCACTTTTCCTGGGTTTTTCGCTCACTGCTTGGCGATGAGCGGCAGCTCGCGCTTGACCACTTCCACCTTGAGCTTCTTGTTATCGACCCTCAGGCTCTTGAGCTCCATGAGCACCTTCTTGGCCGAGTCCTTGTGGATCTCGAACGAGGTGTTGTCCTCGCCCACCTTGATGCGCCCGACGGCTATCTCCGGCACTCGCAATTTTCGTATGAGCATCTCCAGCAGCTTCGACTGCTCCACCGGTTCTCCGCCGTTTGCGATCACCTTGAACAGCACCATGCCGAACAGGTCGGCCTGGTCCTCGAAGTCCATGACCTTATGCACCACGTCCTTGCGGCCGCTCTCCGGCACTTCTTCGCGGGAGATCTCAGTGATGCCGAACTCATTGATCTTCTTCAGCAGATGGATCTCCTGAGAAGTGATGAAGGTGATGGCGATGCCCTCCTTTCCGGCGCGTCCAGTACGACCGATGCGGTGCACGTAGATCTCCGGGTCCTCCGGGATGTCGTAATTTATGACATGGGTGACGCCGTCGATGTCCAGGCCCCGAGCGGCCACATCAGTGGCCACCAGGATCGTCGTCTTGTTGTCACGGAACTCCTGCAGAACCTTCTCTCGGCGAGCCTGAGTGAGGTCTCCATGAAGGGAGCTGACCCGGTAGCCGTAGGAGAAAAGACGCTTGGCGACAATATCCACCATGACCTTGGTCTGGGCGAAGACCATGGCCTTCGGCTTGTAGGCGTCCAGGACCCGGCACAAGGCCCAGATCTTGTTCCTTCGTTCGATGTTGAAGTAAACCTGCTTGGTGGTGGGGAGGATGATCTGCTCCTCCCCTATCATGACCGTCTCCGGGTCGGTCATATGCTTGGAGGCGATGTCGCGTAGGCCTGGAGGTATGGTCGCCGAGAAAAGCATGGTCTGTCGCGGGGTCTTGGTCTTGGAGGCGATGTATTCGATATCCTCGATGAACCCCATGTCCAGCATGCGGTCCGCCTCGTCAAGCACCAGCACAGCTATCTCGTTCAGCTGCAGGGTCCCGCGGCGCAGATGGTCTATCACGCGTCCAGGCGTTCCTACGACGATGTCAACGCCCTTGCGTAGTGCGTCTATCTGGTCGTCTATGGACTTTCCGCCGTAGACCGCCAGCACTCTAACGTCGTCCATGAAATAGGATAGCTTCTTCAGTTCTTCGGAAACCTGCGCCCCCAGTTCCCTGGTGGGCACTAGGACGAGGGAGAACGGTTTGACTCCCTGGGTGAGCGTCTCTAGGATGGGTATGCCGAAGGCGGCGGTCTTGCCGGTGCCCGTCTGGGCCTGGGCGATGACGTCCCTCCCCGTCATGATGATGGGAATGGTCTCCACCTGCACAGGGGTCGCTTCAACGAATCCCATGCGTTCGATGGCCTTCATTATCTCATCCTTGAGACCGAAATCTGTGAAATTGGTCATAAGGATCACTGCTCTATGATAGCTAGGGCATGGTCCTGGATATTTTAATCATTTGGTCTCTTAACCTTCAGCGACCTTGCCTCCATCGCGTCAACGATCGTCTGCAGGGTCTTCACTCTGGAATAATATTTGTCGTTGCTCTCCACGATGGTCCAGGGAGCGTGCTTGGTGCTGGTGCGGGAGAGCATCTCATCCACCGCCCTTCCGTAGAAGTCCCACTTCTCCCGGTTGCGCCAATCCTCCTCGGTGATCTTCCACTGCTTCAGCGGATCGGCCTCTCTCTCCTTGAAGCGCTGCAGCTGGGTCTCATTATCTATCTCCATCCAGATCTTGACCAGCACCGTCCCGTTCTCTACCAGCATCTCCTCGAACTCGTTCATCTCCTGGTAGGCGCGCTTCCATTCCTCAGTGCTGCAGAAGCCTTCCACCCTCTCCACCAGTACTCTTCCGTACCAGGATCGGTCCAGGATGCGCATTTGCCCGGCCGGGGGAAGGATCCGATAGAAGCGCCACAGGTAGTGGCGGGCCTTCTCGTCCTCTGTGGGTATGCCGACCGGCACGACCTCATATCCCCGGGGGTTCAGTTCACCGGTGAGACGCTGGATGGCGCCGCCCTTGCCGGCGGCGTCCCAGCCCTCGAAAAGAATGATCGTAGGTATCTTCAAACGATTGAGGTCGCACTGCAGCTCACCGACCTTGTTCTGAAGCTTCTTGATCCGCTCCCGGTAATCATCCTGGGCAAGCGTCCTTCCCAGGTTCAATCCTCCTCTGCTGGAGTTGAACATCACCCCGTTCTTGATCAGGGGGTTGCTGTCAAAGCTGACCTGGTTCTTGGCGTCCAACTTGCTCAGGCCGTACTCCATCATTCTGACGGCCGTCGACAATATCTTGGCCGAGGCGTACTTGGTATCCTCCGCCTCCACGATGGTCCAGGGTGCGTACTCCCGGTCGGTCCTCTCGATCATCTCCTCGATCAAGGGGAGCATCTTGTCGTACTTCCTGAAGAACTCAAGCTCCCTGTCGCTGATGGCGCAACGGTCCAGATCGTTATCGCGGTACTTTTCCAGCCGTTTCTTATGCTCCTTCTTGCTGAGGTGCAGGAAGAACTTCATGATGAGATAGTCGTCCTGGGACAGCATCTCCTCGAACTCGCTGATCTCCCGCCACGAGCGTCGGGCGTCCTCCGTCTTCCTTTCGACCGCCCGGGCCAACGAACGGAAGTACCAGGACCGGTCGAAGACCGCTATGCGCCCCCGGGCGGGGATGCGGATGAAGAAGCGCCAGATGAAAGGTCTCGAACGCTCCTCGGCGTTGGGGACGGAGATCGAGTGGACCAGGAAACCGCGCGGGTCCAACGGAAGGATGAACTTGTTCACCGTCTCGCTCATGCCCACGGTGTCCCAGCCCTCGAAGACCACCATGATGGGCATGCCCGCGTCCCTGGCCTTCCGCTGCAGCTGGCCCAGACGGTCCTTGAGGTCCGGGGCTATGCGGTCATACTCCTTCTGGTCCAGGCGCTTGTCCAGGTCTATGTGCTCGAACATCCTTTCTCAAGTACATGGTGCCGAGAGATAGATAACGCTTGGCTAGACGAAAGGAATATGTTCCCCCAGAGCTTGCCTCCTCACATGGGAAACCTCAATGTGGCGGCGGTCGGCACTCTGGGCTACGCCAAGGACCTGGGGAAGAAGGGAACCGTCAGCGACATCACCATCTACGACCTGAAGAAGGGTCATGACACCGTCAGCATACTGGAGCCCAGCAAGTATCCTGAACGGATCAACTCTCTCTATTTCTGCGTCAATCTGGCCGAACTAGCCCTGGTCGTGGTGGATGAGATCAACGCCGCCCTGGGCGAGACGCTGCTCATGCTGGATTGCGCCAACGTCAAGCGCGGTATCTTCATACTGCGCAATTACCTGACACCGGACCGCATCGCGCCGCTGCTCAAGGACACGGTACTGACCAACTACACCTACATGGCCGACGATCCGATCCTTCTCCGCGAGTTCCTGTTGGAGGAAGCGGCCAAGGTCCAGAACAGTGGGGAGGGGAAAGGCGTCGTTCCCATCGACCACCATTTCAACGTCAAGGGGGTAGGGACGGTCATACTCGGCTACGTGGCCAAAGGCGTCATCAACCGGCACGACAACCTGAAGGTGCTGCCTACGGAGCGCACGGCGTTGGTCCGGTCGATCCAGAAGCACGATGACGATTTCGATGTGGCCTACAAGGGCGACCGGGTCGGTCTAGCGCTCAAGAACATCGACGCGGAGGACCTTGACCGCGGTTTCGTGCTCACCAACGACCCGGACATGAAGGTCATTTCCGAACTGAGCGGCCGACTGGACCTGGTCAAGTACTGGCAATCCCCCATCAAAGAGGGCATGGTCATGCACCTGGGACATTGGATGCAGTTCCTGCCCTGCAGGGTCACATCGGTCAGCGGGGACGCGAAGAGGCCCCAGGTCGTACTGACGCTGGAAAAGCCTCTGATATACTGCGCTGGGTCCAGAGCCGTGATCACCTACCTGGAGGGAGGAAAGCTGCGCATCGTGGGCACCATGGACCTCTAGCCCAGGCCGAAGGCGGCCCGATGAAGGATGTCCACCGTGGCGCTCAGCGCCCGGCCCGCGTCCTTGAGATGGTGGTAGATCTCCCTCTTCTTCAACGCTATCATATGGTCCTTGAGCGTGAAGACCTCCCGCATGCCCAGGACGTATATCTCCTCGATGAGGTCCTCCTCCTCCCGCATCCTATGGATGCGCGTTTCCTCCTTGGACGATTCTTGGCCGAGGGTCCTCACCCCTTCCACCACCTCCTCCGTCCCGATCAACAGATGCTCCGCCATGTCTATCATGCAGCGGTCCGGCTCCACCTCGAAGGCGTCTATCTCCACCAGGGTGGTCCGGGCGAAGTTCATGACCGCCTCCAGCTGCCGGGACATGCTGTAGATGTCCTGACGGTCGAAGGGGGTGGAGAACGCCTCTCCCAGCTTACGTTCCATGTCATGGCGCATCTGGTCCGTCCGGTCGTCCAGGTCCTTCAGCTCCTGGAGGTAATGGTCCTTATCGCCCTTCAGTGCCGCTATGAGTGTCTGCACTCCCTGGACGGTCATCTCTGCCTGGGCGACCAATAGGTCAAGGAAATCGTACCTTGGCGGGAAAAGCCCGTCCAAAAACCTCTTTCTCTCGCTCATCTTACACACCTGTCAGATATCTCAATCCTATTACCAATATCGCGGACAGCAGCGTAGTGGCCGGGATGGTCATGAACCAGGACACCACCAGGTCCTTACCGACATGCCAGTGCACCATCTTGCGGTTCTCCGCCGTGCCCACTCCCATGACGCCAGAGGTCACCACCTGGGTGGAGGAGACCGGCGCCCCCATCAGCGTGGAGAACATCACCGTCAAGGCGGAGTTCGCCTGGGCGACCAGGGCGTGCACCGGCCGTATCCTGAAGATCCTACGGCCGACGGTGCGCATGATGCGGTATCCTCCACCCAAAGTGCCCAGGGCGATGGCCAGGGCGCAGGCGAAACGCACCCACAAAGGTACGTTCAGATCGGAAGAGCTGCCCATGGCCATCAGGAGCAACGCGATCAGGGCCATCTGTTTCTGGGCGTCGTTCGCCCCATGGGCCAGGGTCTGCGCTCCGGTGGTGAACCACTGCAGTCGTTTCAGGAGAACGTTGATGTCCACGGTGGCTCGGCGCAGCAGGAGGCTGGCGATCTTCATCAGGACGAACCCGCCCAGGAACCCTATGAGGACCGAGATCATGAGGAACACCAGCACCTTGGTGACACCGGTCAGCTGTCCCCGTGTCAACGCGCTAAGCCCCCAGTTGACCCCCGACAGACCTTGGAACGATACGCCTACGCCGATCAGCCCGCCGATCAGGGCGTGAGTGGATGACGAAGGTATGCCGTAATACCAGGTGAAAAGGTTCCAGAGGTTGGCAGAGGCCACCGCGGCGAATATGGCCAGAGATATCTCCTGGCCTATGCCAGTGGTCAGCACTCCCTGCAATGTCAGTACCACGGCGCTGCCGCCTATCAACGCCCCTATGAAATTGGCCAAGGAGGCGGTGAGCAGCGCTCCCTTCACCGAGGCCGCTCCCGAGGAGACCATGGTGGCCACGTCCGCCCCGGCGTCGTTGTAACCGTTGGTGAAGGCAAAGAAAAGGGACAGCAGAATGCCGGCCATGGCCAGTATCAGGAGGGCGTCCATCTTACCCCGTTCAGAGCCACCCTTTGCGGCGGAAGTAAAGCAGCAGCAGCACGGACACCCCGGTCATGCCGATCAGGACCATCGGATATGCCAGCTCGTTGTTCAGTTCCGGCATATATCTGAAGTTCATGCCGTACAGACCGGCGATGAAGGTCAAGGGGATGAATATGGTGGCGATTATGGTCAGGGTCTTCATGATCTCGTTCATGCGGTTGCTGACGCTGGACATGTAAACGTCCAGCAGTCCGGAGAGCATGTCGGTGTAGGTGTCCACCACATCCATGACCTGTATGGAATGGTCGTAGACGTCCCGCAGATAGGTATTGGTGCTGGGCGACACCAGATCGGTGTCCTGGCGCATGAGGGCGGCGACCACCTCTCTAAGGGGCCAGATGGACTTGCGCAGGAAGATCACCTCCCGCTTCAGGCGATATATGTCACCGAGCAGCACCGGGTCTGGATCTTCGGTCAATCTCTCCTCGATGTCCTCGACCCGGTCGCCCACCGTTTCCAGGGAGGGGTAATAATTGTCCACCACCGAGTCGATGAGGGAGTACACCAGGTAGTCGGCTCCGGACTTGCGCAGACGCCCCTTGTTGTTGCGAATACGTTCGCGTATGCTGTTGAAGACGTCACCTTCCCTTTCCTGGAACGAGAGGACGTAGTTCTTGCCCAGCACCAACGACAGCTGCTCGTAGTTGATCTCCTTGCCGTTCTCTCCACGGTAGATCATCTTGACCACCATGTAGATGTAATCATCATAAAGCTCCAGTTTTGGGCGCTGTCCAGTGTGAAGAACGTCTTCCATGACCAGGGGGTGCAGTCCGAAGGCTTCGCCCAACTTTCGAATGGTCTCCACATCGGACAGGCCTGAGAAGTTAAGCCACGTGGTACTGGAGCTGTCCCGCAGCGGCAGGCACTCCTCAAGGGTGATATCGGTCTTTTCCAGTACCTCGGTCTCCGTGTAGTCCAGCACCGATATCTTGGTGGCTGCGGGCGTTCCATCACCTATATAGACGAGCGATCCAGGGGGCATGCCCACCTTCTTTGAGATCTGTCTATGCATCAATCGAAGACCTTTTATTTCCATTCGCTCACTCCTTGGCCTTTAATTTGATAGAGACGGAATTAATACAATAGCGCTGCCCCGTCGGCGCCGGGCCATCGTTGAACACGTGCCCGAGGTGTCCGCCGCAATCGGGACACAGAACCTCGGTTCGGACCATGCCGTGACCTAGGTCACGTTGCTCCTCCACCTCCTCCGTTGGCTTGGTGAAGCTCGGCCAGCCGCATCCGGAGTCGAACTTGTCCTCAGAGGAGAAGAGGACCTTGCCGCATCCGGCGCATACGTAAGAGCCCTGGTCCTTGCTGCGATGATATTTCCCGGTGAAAGGGGCCTCGGTCCCTTTTTCCCTGAGCACCCGGTACTCCTCCTCGCTCAGCTCCCGCTTCCACTCCTCCTCGCTCTTCTCCACCTTGCGTTTCATGGGAACTCCTATGTGGTATGGTCCGCCAAGTTTATTTGAATTGTTACCGTGAAAATTTTTCATGCCATTATCATTTGCGAAGGGGCGTGGAGCCCCCCAAGGTTCATTTCCATGAGATGCAGCGCCTGCGCGCCTGGTGGGCGGTCCTTCTCAGGCCCAGGGTCGTGACGCCCCAGGACGTTCTTTCCTACCGCGCGTTTCAATACCGCCCCATCGTCGATTACGGCGGATGGGGTATCAAGGGGACATCGTCAGATCGCGCCTACAACGTCCACGGGAACCAAGGGGTGAACATCGCTCTGATTGACGACAAGCATAGCATGAGCGGTTCGCTGAGGTCGGGAGATCTCAAACTTGCCTTGTACGCTCTGGTATGGGCGGACCGGGACCGAAGGGCCGGGGACCGACGCTCACTCTCCCAGCTCCACCGACCTGGGCACCACTCTGACCGCAACCTCGTTGTGCCGCATGAAACCCGGGGTGAAGGGGGAGTTATAACGCAACAGGAAAGGCCGATGGTGCGTATCGAAGTTCGCCTCCTTCAGTTGACCCATGAGGTCTTGGGTCATCCTCTGGACGTCGTCCCCGCCCGCTCGTCCCCGGAAACGCATGACCGCAAAAAGACCTCCTTTCTTCAATTCCAGCACCACCCGCGGGTCCCGTGGGCGGGGGGCCTTCTCCAGGCTTGTGCCCGCTGGTAGAATGAATGACAGATGTCCCTCGGAACTTGGGTCCGGTGGCACTCCTGTCCGGGAGACCACCGGGGTGGTCATGGCGATCTTCGTTCCGGCGTCGTTATCTCCGCTTATGAACCGGAACAGCAACTGGAAGGCCTCATCCTCTTCCATGTCGTATACCGTCACCAGCACCATATCGTCATACCTTCTCACCTCAGCTTCGCCAAGATGTCGGACCACCTCGTAGGGAACACTGCTCACCATGCTCATCCGCTCCATTCCTCTAGAATATCGATCGCTCCCCCTTCGCTCTCCAGGTGCGGGAAGGAGGCACTATGTTCGGCGACCTCTTTCATAGCGTGAACCTCGCCATGGATGTCGATCCCTGCTTCATCCGTAATGTCCATTATATTCAATGGTTCGAAGAACAGGGCCGCAACAACGATCGCCGTGATGAACAGGAACTCGAATATGGTGGCTTGGTTCGCATCCACGTCCTCCGATGGGCCCATGAAAAAGATATCCTTTTAAGGGATAATTAAAGGAAGTATAAAAAAAATGAAAAAGAGGTTTGTTCACTGCTTCATGAAGATCTTTGACCCTTTGGTCATCGAACCACCAAGCATGGAGGCCATGGTCAGCAATGCCGCGGCCAAGGCACCCCAATTGGCGTCCAGGGCCCCAGGTTCGAAAATGAACTCCACGGCCACCTTGATGATCAGGAGGGTGACCGCGAAGTAGATGATGCCCAAAATTATCAGCATGATCGTACCCGCGAGGACCATCAGGAATCCCATTATCTCTTCTCTCATCTTTCCACCTCTTTTTTATTAAAAAGTTTACTATAAAACAATTAAGCTATTTTGTATAAATAAATTGTTAAAAATATTTATTATCGTTAAGATATCTTTTATTAACTGGCACATGCTAAATATTACGTTAGGAAGAATATAATAATATTAATTATAATATATAATTACACTAGCATCCATGAGATGTTCAATCCTTGGTAACGTCGACCAAAGTATCTAGCTCCTGGATGACCTTTTCAAGGAACGTCTCGTCCATCAGTTCGAGATGGACGGCCCCCTCCGGGCAGACGGTGGCGCATCGACCGCAACCCTTGCAGCTCTCCTCATCGATCACGCCCTTTCCGTCATGTATGGTGATGGCCCGTACGTAGCAGACCTCCACGCATTTCCCGCATCCTAGGCAGTTGTCGTCGATCAAGACGCGAAGTCCGGGTAGACGTTTGATCTTCTGTGATATGTCCGGGTCCAGATCGGGGAGCATCTTCCAAAGGCAGCAACAGGGGCAGCAGTTGCAAATGGTCATCAGGTCCTCCTTGGGGGTGGCGGACGTCCATACGCTATCGATCTTGTTGCGGCCGATGAGGTGCACCAGACCAGCCTTCTCACACCTGTCCAGATGGGTCAATGCCTCTTCTTTGCTGACCATGCGCCCTAGACGGGGATCGATCTTTAGCGTGGCCTTTCCCAAGAACAGGCAGCCCAGGTCCCTCGGGTAGTCATGGCATTGTGCCGAGGTGCGGCAGATGCAATCGTTCATGAGGAAGTGATAGCGGGACCTCTCCACGAAGTGGCGCACCACCGCTGAGGGCAATACCGTGTCCTCCCTTTCCGGAGCTGGAAGGTCCACGATTATTTCGGTCGTCCTTGTCGGTCTCTCCTTTGGAAGTATGAAAATATCATCGCCATCGAAAAAGGCGTGGTCCATCATCCGGCCGAGAAGAGGCAACCGGGTAAGCTTGGCCAACCCGAATCGAAAACGGAACCCTCGCTTGATCAGACGGACATAGATCATCGTCTTTCTACCCAAGGCACGACCTCCCTGGCAGGGATGCCATGCAAATTATGTAACCGTTTGCCAGAACGGTCCCGGTCCCTGGTCATAGGCAGGCGTGACAATCAATCCTTAATAACTGGGAAAGCCATGCTCGACAGAATGGAGATCGAGGAAGTAGCCAAGGCACTGTCGTCAATCACCCGCCTGAGGATACTGAAGATCCTGGCCGATGGAGAGGCCTCTGCGGTGCACGTCTACAAGTCGTATAACGAACGGTTCGCCGAGCGCAAGGAGAGAGCTACCATCTACCGTGAACTAGAGGTGCTCTTCAAGTGCAACTTCCTGGTTAAGACGTATAATGGGGAAAGCAAGGAGATAGTGTATTGCCTCGCGGCCCGCAGCATCAACCTCGATCTCATACAGCAGACCGCCTACGCCGGTCCATAGAACCCTCATTTTCGTTACGATTTAATTATATTCGTACCATGATTTAGTAACTGGTTACACAAACATGTAACAAACGTTTAAGCCTGCGGGTATTGCTGTAGGTAACAATCGTAGTGGTTTATATCGCTACAAGGGAGGAAATCATATGGTTAAAGTAGAATTGACCTTTGGCGTGCCTGACAAGGTCGCCGAAGAAGTAAAGAAGAAGTTCAAGGACGAGAAGGATGCATTGCGGGTCACCAAGGCCAACCCGAACTTCCCACCGTACTACTCCGTCGGAGACCCCAGGGCCAAGCCCGAGGAGATCAAGGTCGACGGAAAGAAGTACTGGGTGTACCGCTGCTTCCAGGGCTGATCAGGCCCCAAAACCTTTCCAATAAACCTCTTATCTTGTTGTAGGTTCCATCAGATGGGCGATGGCCATGGAAGATGATATTGGGTATTCCCATGGCGCTGCTGCGTGTGCTTGGGAACGCTCCTTAAAGTTCAATGGGATGGCAGGATATGTTCTATGGTCATCTCAGATCAAATACGACCTCTTTTAAGGCCGTTAACTCAAAGGGTAACATGATACAGACGCGCTCAACCAGTATCATCGAGATACAACTGGTTACACCGGTATGAAACAAATCCTTATACCCCCGTAAAGGGTTGGAACATTCAGCGGTGAAAACCGCTACAAGGGAGGAAATCATATGGTTAAAGTAGAACTGACCTTTGGCGTACCAGACAATGTTGCCGACGAGGTCAAGAAGAAGTTCAAGGACGAGAAGGATGCAATGCGTGTCACCAAGGCCAATCCGAACTTCCCGCCGTACTACTCCGTCGGAGACCCCAGGGCCAAGCCCGAGGAGATATCCGTGGACGGAAAGAAGTACTGGGTGTACCGCTGCTTCCAGGGCTGATCAGGCCCCAAACCCTTTCCAATAAACCTCTTTCGTTCTTATTATGTTCTCATCATCCACCTCAATTACGGGATTATCATTTTACCCCGGTCCCACCTAATGTTAGTCTAGACATGATATCCAAGTACGTGTTCGGCCCGGTACCGTCCCGTAGGTTCGGGAGCTCCCTGGGGGTCAATCCCCTGCCGCGTAAGACCTGCAACTACTCCTGCGTGTACTGCCAGCTCGGGCGAACTCATAAATTACAGACCGGAAGAAAGGAGCACTACCCCACCGACGAGGTGCTGGCCGATGTTAAAAGGGCGGTTGGGCAGTTCGGGGACGATATCGACTACATCACCTTCATGGGCGACGGCGAACCGACCCTGGCAGCGAACTTGGAGGACATGGCATGGGGGGTGCGTGATCTCTGGAAAGGTAAGATGGCCCTGATAACCAATGGCAGTCTTTTCCAACTTCCGGAGGTAAGGGCGGCCGCCGCCCCTTTCGACGTAATATCGCCGACCATTTCCGCTGGGGAGGAACGAACCTTCCGTCGATTGCATCGTCCCTCACGATCTGTGACGTTCGCCTCTGTTCTGGAAGGGCTCAAGCTCCTGCGCGGCGAGTTCCCTGGAGAGATATGGGCAGAGCTCATGCTGGTCCAGGGAGTGAACGATTCGATATCCTCGCTATTGGCCACGCGCAAGGCCATAAGGGCCGTTGGCGCGGACCGGGTGTACGTGAACGTGCCGATCAGACCACCTGCGGAAAGCTGGGTCCTGCCCCCGACCACGGAGGTGCTGAGACAGGTGTTCGATATATTTCCGGACGTGATCGATATGACCGGTCCGGAGGAAGGTCCTTTCATCAGGAACGAGGAGGAACGGGAGGAGGAACTGTTGGAGATCGCCAAGAACCATCCCCTTCGTGAGGACCAGGCGCTGGAGATACTGTCAATGGCCCTCGGTGAGGAGGGCGCGCGGGATTCCCTGAGCAAATTGGTGGACGAAGGAAAGCTGCGGTCAAAGGTCTATTCTGGTAAGACCTTCTACTCCGTGCCGTTGAACTCCCTGAAGTGAGCCGTTCCATGGGATCGGGGACCTCAGATCGTGGGCATCGGTAGGACCATCGTTTTCACGATCATAGCGCCCGATCGGAATCGACACAGATCAACGGTATCGCGGCTCACTTCACATAATCGATGCGGTTTGGTCATTTCATAGGGGGTCGGTCCTTCTCATTTTTTGAACCCCGATCACCCCACCTATCCTTTAAAATAATTTTTCGGTGCATACATGAACTGGTGATCTGAGAGTGACCGAGATACGTCTGGTCCCCATGACCAGGAAGGATTTCGAGATCGTTCGAGAGGCCGGGGTCAAGAGGTACGCCGAGGAGAACGTCAGGGCTGGGTACTGGACCTCGAACGAATCGCTGAAGCGTTCCCGGGAAGCCCATGACCGTTTATTGCCCGAAGGCCATAAGACCGAAGGCCACCACTTCTTCAAGGCCATGGACGCCGAGCGCGACGTTCAGGTCGGGAACATATGGATAAAGGTCGAGCCGGGGGAGGACCGCCGGGGCTTCATATTCGACGTGTTCATCGATGAGGAGCAACGCGGGAAAGGATACGGAAGGGCGATGATGGAGGCCCTGGAATCCAAGGCCCGCCGCATGAAGTTGAGCTCACTGGCATTGCACGTGTTCGCCTTCAACGAAGCGGCAAGGCATCTCTATGGATCGCTGGGATATGAGATGAAGAGCCTGAACATGGTCAAGATGCTATGACTACGGGGCATATGGTCTATCCATCATTATGCAGGAAGGTTGGATATGCGCGCGGTCAAAGGTCGCGTCCTCTGGAACGAAGCTCACATCAAACGCTCTTGAGGTCCTTGAACAATCCCCCGTACAGCAGAACGAACTCGTTCCACAGTTCCACCGATCTGTCCCGGTACTTGTGTCCGAACATCACCTGACAATCAAAATCCCTGGAGTCGTCTATCAACACCACATCGTCAAATCTCCAGCTGTAGAGCATCAGATTGACGATGAAAGCGGCGTAGGGATGGGTCGTCGGGTCCGCCGCATCCACCGGTATGTTCTCTGGAAGGACGTACTCCTTCTTCGAATGATTGAAAACTCCGTATCTTACTCCCATTCTTCGTTCCTCCTCTAATTTGTATACTATGATCGTTCAAGGTCGCTGGTAGGTAATTAAACTGTCTGAACAATGATGCCTTTAGATCGCGCATCAAGGCTCAAGGTTAAATCGTTCCTTGGTAATGCTTGCCTCCGATGCGCTGCACCCATTGCCAGAAGTGCTGTCAGGACACCCAGATGGAGCTCTGCAAGGCGGACATCGCCCGGCTGGTGCGGCGAGGATATCGCGAGGACGATTTCTCCTCCATAGGCGAGGACGGCATACCCCGTTTGAAGAACGTGGAAGGACACTGTTACTTCTTCGATCGGGAAAGGAAACGATGCAAGGAGTACGCTTCCCGGCCGTTAGGATGCAGCATCTATCCGATCAACCTGACCGATGACGGGGAGATAGTCATCGACGAGCTTTGCCCCGAAGGGAGTACGCTGACCCGGGACGAGGTGAAGGAAAAGGGGAGGCGTCTCCGCAGGCTGCTAGACACGATCGATGCCGAGGCTAGGCATAGGCGTGACAGATGAGAGCGGAACGTTCGCATACACGATCTGTCTCGTGAACGGGACAACGGCTCGATCCTCCAATGGGTGCGGAGGTGTTCGCCGATCACCTGATCACCAAGGTGTTCCAATACCCGATCGATAACGCGGTGCGATATGGGGACGACATCACCTCCATCCACTTCTCGGTCGAAGCGGTCGATGGCGTTCGATCCATCGTTCGTGAGGACGACGGTGCCGGCATCGTGGTGGAAATGAAAATAGGTCTGTTCACATGCGGATTCGGAAAGGACCACGGTCTGGGTCTGTTCCTTTCCCACGAGATATTGGCCATCACCGATATCACCATCGGGGAAACGGGCGAACCGGGTCACGGAGCGAGGTTCGTCATGAAAGTGCCTCCAAATAAGTTCAGGACAGCGTGACCTCGCAATTATGTAAAATGAGGCCCGCGAGTCGATGCTCGAAGGATCACTTGCCCGATGCAAGGAAGTTCTTGATAGCTTCCCTTAGCACATTGGATGCCAACAGGGCGCAGTGCTCGCTCTCCGTGGGCAGTCCGCCCAATGCCGCTAGGACGTCCTGCTGATCGATCTTGCGGGCCTCGTCAAGGCTCTTCCCCCTGGCCAATGAGGTGACCATACTGCCCGAGGCGATGCTGGTCCCGCAACCATCGGTGGTGAACGCAATATCCGTGATGATGCCGTCATTGACCTTCAGCCAAATATTGATGGTATCGCCGCAGGGACCGCAGACCTTGGCGAAACCGTCCGCATGGTCCATGACGCCCTGGTTCCTCGGGTTCATGAAGTGGTCGATGGCGGTCTCGGAAAATTTTTTCCTAGCGTCCCTAAGAACAAGCTCCTGGAGCTCATCGAACTGTGATGTAATCGTATTACCTCCATTTCAACGTGGTACGACCGATCTGTCGGGAAAAGGAATCGTGTCCGACTATAATATATGTCATAAAACTGGCACGAAATTCCGCTATATTATAGGGTATGGCCAGATCCGATGCGGACAACCATTTTAGTTCCTTAAATACCGATGGTTGGTCTTGCAGGGTCCATGGCTTAAAAATGATCATATTGTTGTGTCCACAAGAATTTTCAGTAATGAGCGACAAAAGAATATAAAAAAATAATTCACGTACGCAAATATTTAACGATCCCGCCATTGTAATGAAGGTCGAAGGACGCGGGACGTTATATTATTTTAACAACTTAATATATATCTGTTTAAAAACCATCTAATAGACGATCAATATTGACCGACCAACAGTCGGTATTAAAATGCCTAGGACGATCAAGAATCCAGCAGTGAGAAGGAACGAGTTCATCACGGTCGCGGAGGAGCTGTTCATCGAAAAAGGATTCGAGAACACCTCGATCGACAACATAGTGGAACAGATGGACGTGGCCAAAGGCCTGTTCTATCATTACTTCAAGACCAAGGATGACCTGCTCAACGTCATCGCCGAACGCCTTCTGGATGAGATCGATTCGTCCATCGCCTCGGCGATGGAGAAAAAGGGCCTCACCGCCAAGGAACGCTTCAGGGCGCTCACCCCTTCGAACGTCGATATCAGTGACCGTTCCAAAATGATCGTCGCTCTGTTCCACAAGGAGCGAAATCAGGCCTTCCATCACCTGATGGAGGAAAAGGCCAGCAGGATCATGGTACCGGCGGTCCAGCGTATCATAGAACAAGGGGTCGAGGAAGGGATGTTCCATACCGATCACCCAAGGGAGTCGGCCATGGCATTGGTGGCTATGCTGAGCAGCCTAAAGAAAAGCATCCCCTCTGTCTCAACTCCCGAACAGAACGCTCACATAGCTATCATAATGCAGGAACTGTCAGAACGTGTGCTCGACGCAGAACCAGGGACGTTAGATGGTCTATTGGGAAGCCCACCTTCAGGTAAGGATCTATAAAAAAAGGGTCGAGCGGTGTCAGTATGTTTGGTAAGAATAGAACAAAGGATAATGATGGGAGCGTTAGCGCGCCCGATGATGGTGAGTACAAGAAGAATCGTGCGCGGTCCTTCATCATGCTCGGTCTGGCCTTGGGGATGTTATTAGCTAGCCTGGACCAGACCGTGGTCGGCACCAGTCTGCCGAAGATAGTGGGTGACCTGGGCGGCATGAGCCTGTTCGCCTGGCTGTTCACCGGTTACATGTTGGCCGAGGTGCTGAGCATCCCCGTCGCCGGAAAGATGAGCGACCGTTACGGGCGCAAACCGGTCTTCCTGGTCGGTATGGGGCTTTTCCTGGGCGGTTCGATCCTCGCAGGCATGTCCAATTCCATGGAGATGCTGATCATGTGCCGTTTCGTTCAAGGCCTGGGCGGAGGTGCGCTCATGCCCGTGTCCATGGCCACCGTGGCCGATCTCTACGCTCCCACTGAAAGGGGCAAGATACAGGGCATGCTCGGTGCGGTCTTCGCGGTGTCCAGCGTTATCGGTCCCTTCCTGGGCGGTTTCATCGTGGACAACCTGGACTGGCGGTGGGTGTTCTATGTCAACCTGCCCGTCGGCTTCCTGGCCATAGCGGTAACTTCCATGAAGTTCCCCAAGCAGGTGGGCGATACCTCCAAGCGCATCGATTATCCGGGAATGATCACCCTGGCGTCGGCCCTGACCCCCGCCCTGCTGATCATGACCTGGGGTGGAAGCACCTACGCCTGGGATGGCATTGAGGTGATCGGCATGGCCGTCCTCTCGATCGCATCGTTGATAGCCTTCGTGATGATCGAACGAAGGTCGGAGGACCCCATCCTGCCATTGCACCTGTTCAAGGAGCCCATCTTCACCATGGGCAGCATGGGGCTTCTGATAATCTCCATGGGGCTGTTCGGGGTCATCGCCTTCCTGCCTTTGTTCCTGCAGTCGGTCATCGGCATGAGCGCCACCAGCAGTGGGGAGACCCTCATCCCGTTGATGATGGGGGTCATGATCACCATGCTGGCGAGCGGATTCCTGCTCAAGCGCACCGGTTACAAGATATGGCTGATCATCGGCCCGCCGCTCTCGGCCTTCGGTCTGTTCATGCTTTCCACCATGCACGCGGGCAGCTCTCAGACCGACGCCATCATCTACCTAATCATAATCGGGATGGGGCTGGGTTCGGTGATGTCCAATTATATCGTCGCCGCTCAGAACATCATGAACAAGAAGGAGATGGGTGTGGTGACATCGTCCATGACCCTGTTCCGCAGCATCGGCGGGACCATCGGGGTCACCGTGCTCGGGGCCATCGTCAACAACAGGATGGGGGAGGAACTGAGCGCCAATCTGCCCGCGGGGGCCATCTCCATGCTGCCGACCACCGATGTGAACAGCATAGGAGGCCTGTTACTGTCACCTCTGGCCTCGACCATCCCCGTCCCGATCCTGGACGCTATCAGGTTGTCGCTCAGCAACAGTATTACCTACATGTTCCTGATCGGAGCGTTCATCGTGCTGACCGGGATCATAGCCAGCCTTCTCATAAGGAGCGAGCCGCTGAAGAGCGCGGCGGAGTACCACAAGGTCCCCGTCGCGGAGGCCGTCCCAATGACAACGGCCGACGTTCCCGTGGGACCGATCGAACCTGTCCAGAAAGATGAAGGATAGAAAACCTCTTTCAATCTATATTACCGAAAAGAACAGGACACGCACTCGTGAAAGGTGTTTCAAATGAATCTGTACAGAACCATCCTAATACCGACCGACGGAAGTAGCAACAGCAGGTCGGCGATCGAGCACGGGCTCGAGATCGCCAAGCTATCGAACGCTGAGGTCACCACATTGAGCGTCATCGATGTCGGCGATGTGTCCTCGACCCTGCAGGGTATGAACCCCGCGCCCCACGGCTCCGTCCAGGCGGAGGTGGCCGACGCCGCGGTAGGAGAAGCGTCCGCCATGGCCGAGAAGGCGGGGGTCAAGATGAAGGTGGAGGTCAGAATGGGCAGCCCGGCGCTTGACATAATCGAGATGTCAGGTAAGTTCGACCTGATCGTCATGGGCACCCAGGGGCGAACAGGATTGCCGCACCTGCTCATCGGAAGCGTGGCCGAGAAGGTGGTGCGCGAAGCGAAGTGCCCGGTACTGGTCATCAAGGCCAAGAAGTAAGGCGCATCGGCCGGGGGTTCCCGGCCAGATCACGCTACGAACGATCTCTAAAACGCCTTTCCGTTCATTTTCATCCCTGTCATAGCATATTCATGAATGGCCGGGGCAGCTCGCTCCTTTAATTACCCCTCGCTCCCCTATTATACACTGAGGTGAGAACGTGACCGCGGAGAAGCGCAAAAAGTCGGAGGACGATTCCGAGAGGTTCGTCTATGAGAAGGAAAAGGTGTTCGAGGACATCTACGACGATGACGCCAGGCAGGAGATGCTCGAGGACGACGAGATAACCGCCGCGGAAGAGGGGTTCATGCGCGGCTGGGAAGGCACCGTGGAAGGTGGGAAGAAGCATAGGAAGGACAGCGCCCACAAGGACACGGCATCCGTCGAGCTGGCCAAGGAACAGTATCAGGAGGACTAGCCGCCCTCCAGATACGTCCCATGAATGCGTTTATGAAATTAGGATCGATCATCGTGAGGGTATCTGGTACTCTCTGACCATTTCAGCCATCTCCTGCAATCTTTTGTTGACCAGGTAGTTGATGGTGCCCTTCTTGTACGATCCGTCCGCCAGTATTTTCCCTGCGGGCACCCCGGTGAGCACCTCGATGCCCTCATCGATCGTCTTCACCGGGTATATGGTGAACTTCCCCTTCTTGGCGGCTTCCAATATCTCTTCCTTCAGCATCAGGTTCTGAACGTTGCTCCCTGGTATCATCACACCATTTTCTTTGGTCAACCCCTTGGCCTTGCACACCTCGAAGAAGCCTTCGAGCTTCTCGTTCACGCCTCCGATGGCTTGAATCTCGCCCCTTTGGTTGACAGAGCCGGTGACAGCAAGGCTCTGCTTGATCGGCAGACCGGAGAGGGCGGAAAGGATGGCGTAAAGTTCCGTACTGGAGGCACTGTCTCCGTCCACACCTCCATAGCTCTGCTCGAAGACGAGCTTGGCGCTCAGGGAAAGGGGCTTGTCCTGGGCATATTTATGGGCCAGATAACCTCCGAGGATAAGCACGCCCTTGGTGTGCGTCGGTCCTCCCATCTGGGACTGTCGCTCGATATCGATGATCCCGTCACGGCCCACGGCCACGCTGGCGGTCACCCGTGAGGGCCTTCCGAACGCCAGGTCGCCCATTGCCATGACCGACAGCCCGTTTATCTGTCCTACCTTGCTTCCCTCGGTATCTATGAGGTAGATCCCGCGATCGATGAACTCATGGACCTTCTCCTGGATCAGGCTGGAGCGGTAAAGCTTCTCCTCGATGGCCTTGTTGATGTGTTCCACGGTGATGAGCTTCGATCCCTCCCGCATGGCGTAGAAGTTCGCCTCCTTGATCAGGTCGGCCACGTTGGAGAACCTGGTGGAAAGCTTCCGCTGGTCCTGGGCAAGCCTTGACCCGAACTCCACCACCTTGGCAATGGCGGTGTTGTCCAGATGTTTCAGTTTGAACTTGTTGCATATGGTGCATATGAAGAGGGCGTACTTCATCGCGGAACCCTCGTCCCGGTCCATCACCACGTCGAAGTCCGCTCTTACCTTGAAGAGGTCCTGAAAGTCGGGATCTCCCTGATGGAGTATCTGATAGACCTCCGGCGTACCGATGAGCACGACCTTCACGTTCAGAGGGATCGGTTGAGGTTTGAGGCCTCTGGTGGAGATGAAACCCGCGTGCTCCCCCGGTTCCTCTACCTCCACGTTCTCATTCCTCAGGGCGTGCTTGAGGCCGTCCCAGGCAAAGGGATATCGAAAGAGGTCCATTACCGGTATGACCAAGTAGCCACCGTTCGCCTTGTGCAGTGAACCGGGGCGGATCATACTGAAATCGGTGGTGACCACACCGAACTGCATCTCCTTTTCCGATTTTCCGATGAGGTTCGGGTAGCTGGGGGTCTCCTCGAAGATCACCGGGGCGCCCAAGGCGCTGCCGTTGTCCACCACGACGTTGATCTCGTACTTCCGGAAGGCCAGGTCCTTCGCCAACCATTGCTGGAACTGGGCTGGGCCCTGCTCCGGTTGGGGATGGTTCCCTTTAAGGAACGTCCCAAGGTTCCTCAGTATGTCCTTCTGGACGTTCTCGATGTGCGAGAACACCTCCCGGATCGAGCTGTATCTCTCCTTCAGATCGGTTAGGAGATGGCCGATGGCCTCCATCGCGATCTCGATGTTGAGCTCGGCGACGACCTCCAAACCTTTAAGATCGATCTCCCGGACCTTGCGGAATATGACCCGAAGCTGTTCATCCAGTGTATGCCTGCTCTCGAGGATCCTCTCCTTTTTCTCCTTGGGGAGGGCCTCGAATTCCTCTGGACTGAGCGGCTTACCGTCGAGGACAGGAATGATGATCAGGCCCGCAGCTCCCAATTGGATAGTGAAGCCAAGCTTTTCCGCGACCTCATTGGCCTGATCGATCAGATCCACCCGCTCCTTGGTGAGCTTTCCAAGGGCCTGCTGGCGTTTGGCATCGTACTCCTCGCTCTCGAACGTCTTGGGCAGCGTCTTTCTGGCCTCTTCGATGAAGGCGGCCATATCGGCCTTCAGTTGGATGCCCGTTCCCGGGGGGAGGCGCATGGCCAGCGGCTCGTAGGGATTGGCAAAGTTGTTGACATAGATCCAATCGGCCGCCTTAGGTTTGGTGCTGGCCAATTCGTAAAGGAAGTTATTGACCGCGGTCTTCCTGCCAGTGCCGGGCGATCCGGACACATATATGTTGAACCCCTTCTCCAGAATCTCAAGACCGAAATGGAGGGCCTTCTGGGCCCTTTCCTGCCCGATGATCTCATCCGTTGGTCTCAGCGTCTCCGTAGAAGTGCAATCCACCTTTTTAGGGTCGTACAAGGCCCGGTAATCCTTAAGCGGTATGGGTTTGATCATTCACTATTTCCCTCGTAATTTTATTGCGTTTGTCAGCTTAAAAAAGAATCGTTCATTCAGGGCAGTGGTCCCACATCGAAGATCACCCAATGCAGGTTCCCGCAGAATTTCAGCCAGGAAAAGGTCCCGTTACCATTGGGGGGATGTCGGGACCGCCCAGCTCGCCCTTCATCGAACCGCTCTTCAGGCATCCTCGGTCAATTGGTCCCCGATCTCCTATTCCATATCGAGCATGGTTCCAGATCATCGGTCACGCTAGGCGATCACTTCAGTGACCTCTCCGGGCACGGCATGAGTACCGTCCAGGGAACCAGCTGATCCGAGGGTCACTTGGACAGGGCCCTACGGAACATCATGGTGGTCGCGCTCAGCGTGATCGTTCCGACGATGGCTATGGCCAGGAACGCCTGTCCTATCAGACCCCAGTCAAAGCCATGGATGATCATCCCTCGTACGGCATCGGCCACGTACGAGACCGGATTGTATCCTGAGAACGTCTGCACCCACGGTGCCAGGAACTCCATGGGCATCACCGCGGTGGAGAGGAAAAGCATCGGGAACACGAACATGATGGAGATGACCAGCGTCGACTCGGAGTTCCTGGTGGTCAATGCTACGAACGTCGAGATGCCGGACCAGGCTATGCCGAAGAACATGACCATCAGCAGTATCATCGCGATGCCGGGGAGACCGGCGGCCACCTGGACCCCCAGGATGTAACCGAGGACGATGATGATCGAGACCTGCATGACGATGCGGAAGCCGTCGCTGAACACCTTGCCCATCAGTATGGAGGAGCGCCGGACGGGCGTGGTCCTCATCTTGTCAAGATAGCCAGATTCGACGTCATCGACCATACCTAGTCCGCTCTGCAAAGCGGATGTCAGCACGGTCTGAACGATCACCGCGGCGCTGAAGAAGGTGAGATAGGAACCGGTACCGGTGAGACGTTCGAAACCGGGGATGTCAGCGACCGCTTGGAACGCCTGCGTGAACAGAAGGAACCATATCAGCGGTTGGATCATGGAGAAGGTGAGGTTGGTCGGGCGTCGTACCAGCTTGCGCATCCAGCGACTGAAGATGGCGGAGATCTCCGTGAGAAAGTCCAATTTCAGCTCCATGATCAGCGCCTCCGGGAACGAAAGCCGATCTTGGGCGGCAGCTTCTGAAGATCGGTCCGCAGATGTTTTCCGGTGAACTTGATGAACACGTCGTCCAGCGACGGTTTGGCCAATACCAGGTTATCGATCTCGATCTGTGCGCTATCGAGTGAGCGGACGATCAGCGGCACGAGATTGCTGCCGTTGGTGCTGTAGATCACGATGCCATCGGTACAATTGATGCCTTCATTGGTACAGTCCTGCGCCTCTTTGACACCAGGTAGCTGAGATACCATGTCCACCGCCTTGCGGACCAGGTTCGGGTCCTCCCCTCCCTTGATGACCAGGCGTATCATGTCCGCGCCGATCTGACCCTTCAGTTCGCTCGGCTCTCCCTCGGCCACGATCTTGCCGTTGTCTATGATGCAGAGGCGGTGAGCCAGCTGGTCCGCCTCATCCATGTACTGGGTGGTAAGGAAGATGGTGGTGCCCTTACGGTTCAGGTCCCGGATGTGGTCCCAGATGGCACGTCGGCTCTGGGGGTCCAGCCCGGTGGTCGGCTCGTCAAGAAAAAGGATCTCCGGGTCGGAGACCAGGGCGGTCGCCAGGTCAAGACGGCGCTTCATTCCCCCGGAGTACGTGCCGGCGATCCGATCGCCGACGTCGGCGAGGCCCACGGTCTTGAGCAGGTCGCTCGCCTTTTGCACCGCCTTATCCTTGGGAATGTGGAAATATCGGCACTGGAGGATCAGATTCTCTCGACCGGAAAGGTCGGCATCGACGCCGATCTCCTGTGAGGCGTAGCCGATGATCCTACGGATCTCACGAGCGTCCTTCTCGATGTCGAAACCATTGATATCGACCTCGCCGGAGGTTTTCTTTAGAAGGGTGGTAAGAACCTTGATGGCGGTGCTCTTACCGGCTCCGTTGGGGCCGAGAAAACCGAATATCTCGCCCTTTGTGACCGTGAAGGAGATATCGTCGACGGCGCGGATATCGGGATCGTAGAGCTTGACCAAATTTTTAACCGTAATTATGTCGGACATAGGATCGATCGACCTGGGGATATGGCATGGGGCGATCAGAGTTCCCCAAATTCGTCTAGGTACTTTTCTCTGACCTTATTTAGATATCACCGACCTTTCGATCGAACAATAGAGAAAATGTCACATTAGGACCATTCTCGCATTCGACCGAGGTCTCCTTCCACCGCGATCTCTCGCGCCTGAAAAAATGGGGGTCGTCACGCCCCTTATCGATGCGAGTAGCCAGCATCGGTGACGGTGGAGGTTGGAAGGATGAAGTACAGCGAATATTCCTGGTCACCGGCGATCTCGTCGGCTTCCACCTCGACATCCGTTTTTGACAGACCATCGGCGATGACCTTCTGGTCCAGGACCGCGATCCATTTCCGCGGGTACTTCTGCATCAGGTCGATGTAGTTCTCCTTGAACCACATGTCGTTCCTCATGTCCTTCATGCTCTCACGCCCTTCTTCGTCATCCATCACATCAATTCCCCCTACGGTAATAATATTCTAGCTTGGAGGACATTATTCTTTCTATCGGACCTTCGATCGTGCTAGGGGCCATTGCATTGAACGGTATGGAACAATGTAAATCGTAGGGCGACGATTCCTAAGAAATGGACAGGAGCGACCTCCGTCTCATCAATCTCTTGGTACACGATCCAAGGGCCACCTATAGGGACCTGGCGGACGAGCTCGAGGTCTCTGTGCAGGCGGTACATCGTCGCGTTCAGCAGATGATCGAGGAGAAGATAATATTGGGATTCTCAGCGACCATCTCCTCCTCCTATCTGGAGGCGGTGCCGGTGACCATCTGCGGGCGGTCCCATCGCCGTACCCGCGAGGAGACGATCAAGGCCCTGGAAGGGAGCGATCTCGTCTCCAGTGTGCTTTTTGGCAGCGGGGGCATCGTCCATGTCTATTGCACGCTGCGTCGGAGCAGCGAGCTGGACGGGCTTTTCGAGTTCGTAAGGAACGCCGCGCTCCTAAAGGACGCGTGGATCGGCTTGGAGGCCGTTCCAAGATCGGGAAAGGAACCGGCCACCATACACGATGAGCCGCTGACCCCCTTGGACAGACGCGTGATCTCCTCCCTGGTCAAGGACGGAAGGAAGGCATCGGCCGAAGTGGCGAAGGAACTGGGGGTCACGGCGGCCACGGTGAACAGGCGCTTGGACCGTTTGAACAGGATCGGGGCCATCGAATACGCGGTCGCGCTCCACCCTGGTTTCTCCGGGGATATAGTGTCGATCATCAGCATAGAACTGGTCGAGGGATCGGACCGGGGAGCTAAGATCGCGGCCATGAGGAACTCGCTGGGGGCCACGGTCGATTACTATCGGACGTTCAGCAATGTTCCGGGGATGTTCACCTGCGTCTCCTGGACCAAGACGCTGAAGGACCTGGAGATGCTCACGAACGATATTTTGAAGGACAGCGATGTGCTCAAGGCGGTGCCGGACATCATATTCACCGGTTGGTACCACTCCAATTGGAAGGATATCATGGCGATGGACGTCACCCATCCCAAAGGTCAGTAGGCCAGACGATTGTTATCGACACCTCCGGACCATCATTTTTCAACATCATGGTTGAGGAACATGATATTATTGTAATTAGGTCGCGATGGAACATCAACCGCGGTGTGAACACAGGGATATCACCCCCTTCTAGGATGGGTAGGATAGGCAGGCGAAGAACGCCTGTCGTCAGGGTGATACGTTTGGTCAAGGAAAAGATATCAGAAATAAGCGGTCGGAAGGGCATACGGGGCGTCGCATCGTTGGCCGGGCCGTTCCTGATGGTCCATGGCGTCATGCACATCATACTGCTCCTGTCCCCTCGTGAGAACGGGGGGCCGGGCAATTTCCTCACTCAGAACGGGACCTCGTGGCTACTCGATGGTCTTGGAATGGATGCTGCGAGCATCGATCTCTTTGGTACCGCATTGGTGCTGGTGGCGGCTTTGGGGCTGATCACCGGTTCGTTCGGGCTCATATGCAAGATGAGAACGGTCGTATGGAGAGATGCGGTCCTGGTGTCCAGCGTGCTATCTTTGTTCTTCATGATGGCGTTCTGGTCCGATTGGTTCGTCGCAGGCGCGGCCATAGACATCGCAGCGATCGCATTGGCGCTAAAGTACAGGCCGATGACAGGATCGGTCCCAGAGAAGGTGGCACTGTGAAAGTACTGGTGATAATGGGCAGCCCCCGGAAGGAGGGGACCGGGTCCAGGGCAGTAAAGGCGATCGAGAGCAGGCTGGCAACGCATGGGCCGGTCCAACTTGAGGTCCTGAGGCTGAAGGATGCGAACCTGGGGCAGTGCAGAGGCTGCTTCCAGTGCATTAGCAGGGGCGAGGAACTGTGTCCGATGAGAAAGGAGATCGTCGCCGTCGAGGAAATGATCGAGGCCGCGGACGGAGTGATACTGGTATCCCCCGGCTACGTGCAGAACGTCAGCGGTCTGATGAAGAACTTCATGGACCGTATCGCCTACACCAATCATCGTCCCCGCTTCTTCGGGAAGAAGGTCATGATAGTGGCGAACGGAGGGTCGGGGCTGGCGAAGACATTGGACGCGCTCCGGATAGCGATCGGAGGTCCTGAGGTCGTCAGCGAGCTGGAATACACGCAGCTCCCCTGGCCGATGCAGGAAAGATCGATAGTGAAGCGCCGGGCGGACCTCGAAAAGGCGGTCGACAAATTCTATAAGGCCCTGCAGGTCAAGGACATGAGACCCAGTTTCAACAATTACATGCGTTTCCTCTTCTTAAAGGGCGCATCGGTCGAAGCGAAGGAATGGCTGCCCGCCGATCACGAGTTCTATAGGGACCTGGACCGCTACTATTATGATGTGGACGTCGGGATGGGAATGAGGATCAAGGCGTCGTTGCTCATGCCCGTGGCGAAGTTCTTCATGAGGGGCATGGCCCCCCAAAGGGATGGTGCCGATGGCAGTGATCGATGAACCGTTCGAGCTCATCCTCGAGAGCGAGCGGGTGAGGCTGGGAAAGGTCGATCGTCCGGACGGAAAGGTATCGATCGAGGTGATGGTGCTGTTGATGCGTCCTTCATCGAGCATCGAACACTCGAGGTTACGACGAACAGCGGACACGGTGGAACGGCTTGGTGGAATGGGCATCACGATGATCTTTCTCGAAGGCGGGTGGGCAGTGGGCGAGCTGACCGTTCCATCGGGAAGGTCGGAGGAGAGCGTTTCCAAGATCAGGGACATACTATCGGTTTAAAAATTCAAGTTGGGCTGAGCTCTGAACTTCCTGCGATCCGACCAGATGGGAAGACCTTATCGGCTTGAGCGAACGATCAGATCCTTATCTGGGAGAACATGGTGTTCCTCATCACCGCGTTCCGCATCCGGTCCCGCTCGATGCCAAGCTCCTTGAGCAGGCACAGCTCCAGCATCAATCGTAGCCGCATCGTCGCCAACACCAGATCGCTTCCTTTCAGGACCATGTCATCACCGTTGCCCTCCAAATGTGTCAGATGGTTCCTGGTCCGGGTGAGCTGGAAAACGAACTTCTTCCTATCGTCCACGAACTCGTCCATGGTTTCACGAAGATCATCATAGATCTCTTTCAGCCGCTGACCGTGGGAAGGCTCATTGCTGTACTCCAACCCGTCCCTCATCCACTCCCGGTACTGCTCAGGTATGCTTTCCAGAATGACCGCCACGCGTCTCCGGTGCTCCTCCGGTTCCACTTCGAAATTGCGGTAGCGGTGACGGTGGTAGGCTTCGATGGCCTGCATGTACATCAGGAAACGGGTCGCCTGGAACAGCTCGGCGCTCTGCGAGGCGGCGAAATAGAGGTCCAGGACCTGCGTCATGTTCTCGTTGATGGCGAACCATTTGGATACCATGTTCCCCATGTCCGCCCCGATGCTGCTCAATGGCAGGAGCATGTCCTCAAGTTCCAGCGGGTTCGCCTCCCGATCGTTGGCGAAGGATGGATAGAAGACCTCCACCTTCATTTTCGAACCGTCATCGTCCGCACCTCTTCCAACGGCGCCCCAGACCCTCACCTCGTGGGTCGACCGGTGCATGAACAGCGCCATCAGATTGCGCAGCTGGCGCACCATCTCGATCCCCTGGTCAAGGCCTATTTCGTTATTGAGGTCCATGGTCAATCGGCAGGAGCCGTCGCCCTCGGACCCGATGATCAGCTTTCCGATGACACCTATGTCGCAATCAAGTGCGAGCGCCCTTGGCAGAGAAGGCGCCGGTCCAGGTTCCATCCCCTTTACCCAGTCCGTAAGATAGGAGAGATCGATGGTCAATCCTTTGAACTCGATCTCTTCCTGCGAGCCATAGTGCTTTCCGATCACCAGTACGTCAGCGCAGAGGGCGGAGCAGGTAGGGACGTCCGGCTCACCGTCATCCACGATGCGGTAGGGGTGCTCCAACCAGATGCCGCTCGATCCGATCAGGGTTATCGCCCTTCCGTCAACGGTCTCCCCGAGCACGATCTTGAAGGGTATGGCGCAGGTATCGCTCTCCCTGAGCATCCCGCCCAGGTTCAGGATGGCGCCCTTGGACGGGTCGAAGTTCATATCTCCGGTGATGACATTGTCCGGGTAGGCAGGGGTCCACCATTTTCCTTTGAGAACGAACGCTTCCTTCATGTTATCATCCTGTATGAGCCATAAGCCGTAGGTAACTGCGACCTTGGCCAACCATCGCTTCCGGTCCTAACACCATCATCGTGCAGCTATAACGTATCCGGGGTGCTAATTAATTGGTATTGCGACCCAAGAGGTCCACTTCCTTTATGTGGAGTTGTTAGAACAATATGTTCGTACAAGCGGCATAATCGATGCTATCGGGGATCATCACTGACACTCCAGGACCACCTAGGGCCGACGGAGTGAGATCACATGCCACCATTCGGATCATCATCAAGGCTCAGGTGGCAATGAGGAAATCGCCCCGTCATCATCTTTCTCATCTGTAGATCAGTGAAAAAAGAAAAAGATTTGAAAGAGGTTTGGCTCAGCCTTTGAGCAGACCGAATCTGTAGTTGGTCGGTCCGGCGTCCGAAGATATGATGATGTACACATCTTTGTATCCGGAGAAACCCGCGAGATTCTGTATGATGGTCTCGGTATCATCCGCCAGGTTCAGAACCATCATATTGTACGGCAGCGAAAAAGCACCATTTCTATACGCTGGAGCGTAGATGGTGACCGAGAAGTCGACCTCTACAGGCGGCTGCATCGATACGAAGGACAGCACATCATCACCATTATCGACGATCTCTCCATTGATGGCGATGTTGTCCACGAACCAGCCCTGCTCTGTGTAGCCCCAATCGGTCATGTACCGGAAGGCGATCAACACTTCACCGCCGACATGATCGGTCAGATCGAACGCCATGTTCCCAGAACCGGATCCGGTCAATCCAGGCAGGTTATCCGCGATGTCCGGGTGGCCATCATAGACAAGGTCATAGGTGGTATGATCGTTCTCCAGCGAGGTCCAGGTGGTTCCACCATCCGTCGATATCTGCACGAAACCGAAGTCCCAATTCTCTTCGATCGCATAGTAGGTATCGAAGGTGAGGGTCGCCTCGGTCATACCGCTCAGGTCGACCGTTCCAACGATGGAGACGTCCCTGAGGTCGCTAGCACCCGAATACCAGGCCATGCCTGAGATCCCTGGAACAGCAGGGCCGGCAGCGAGCTTCCAACCCGGTTCGTATTTATCATTGCCGTCGAACACAAAGTTGAGATCGCGCAGCTCTCCGACCCGTACTCCCTGGACCTTAAGGTAGTCAGTACCGTACGGTCCCAGCAGATAGGTTCCGGTATTGTACCCGTCCTGGGTCCAAGTGTATTGGAAGGCGTAGGACTGGGTAACGAAACCCATCCCCGGCTTGATCTTCAAGGTGGTCAGCTCTCCCGCCTGAGGGTCGTTCAGATCGATCGATACGTAATTGTACCAGCCATCACCGAAGTCGTCGGTATGGACCAGGTTGGCCATTTTCCACGCATCGAACACCCTATCGAAGTCCCAATCCCCATAGCCAGCTGAGGCCAGGGTCGCGGTCACTCCCTCTTCACCGTTGGCCGGATTGGCCGCTAGTGCGGAGATGAAGTCCGCTCCTCCGAAGTGGTCATTTAGGTATACGGCGAACATCGCAGCCGCGCCGTAATCGGCGATGATGTTGATGTCACCCTGGTCGCCCCACTCGGTCAAGGAGTTGTCCGGGGTGAACAGGAACTGCTCGATGTATCCCCACGGGATGCCGTAGCCGCAAAGCATCTCCGAGTACATTGAGCAACCCTCGTTGACGAAGGACACCTCATCCGCGTCCAGATCGTCGTGCAGCAGGTGCTGGTACTCGTGAGCGACGGTCGATTCGTATACGTACGGTCGGGCTACGTCGGCACCGAGCCTGTTCGTCCAGTCATAGCTGTCGAGGTGTATGACATTTCGATCATAGTAAACCTCGATGGACGGTGAATAATAGCCGACGACATAGCTCGGATAGGTCGGATCGTAATAGCTGTTATCGACCATGTTCCAGACCATGATCATCAGCTTTCCATCGACATCGTCGAAGAAGGGATAGCCCCATCCCTCAAAGACGGAGTTCGATCCGTCATGGAACGTGGGCGTTCCGAAGTAATCCGACTCTATGGGTAAGATGACCTCTTCATACTCAGTAATGAGGTAATCGATCTGCCAGTCGTATATGGTGATCTTGCTCGGAACGTCGTTACGCGGGTCGCCGTCGGGGAAGCTCAGGTCTGTGGCGACCCATACCTCCACCTCGCTGCCCTCTCCCCTCTTCTCGAACTCAATAAAATTACTTGGTCCGTATCCGTTCACATAATAGTCCTCTGTATCGCCGATCTCATATACGTCGGCCGAGCCAGATCGCAAGGATATCTCCGAAGCTGCGGCCAAGACCTCAGTCGGGTTAGGTTGCAGTTCTCGGACCTCTGGTCCAATATCCATTTTCACTACGTCAGCGATCCTCGGGACGGCCGAGGTCGTTGCGGCACCGGGCACAGCCATTGCCGAGAAGGCCCCTATGACCATCAGCATAGCTAGTGCTAAACACAATATCTTTGATATTTTCAGTTGAATCCCCCCTATGATCGGACCCTCGAAAAAGGCCCATCCTAAATTCATTCTCTCGAATGATAATTAATAGTTCCGATTTCAATTTATAAAAAGGAAGAACATAAAAATAGGGTACTTTGAGGTTCTAAAATGGGGCTCGTCGAATAGACGTTGCGACGCATCCATATTGTAGAAATTAATCCCAGGAATTGAAATATCGGCTCCAACCCCTTCTTTTTATTAACATTATTTTATATTCAATTTATCAATGGTTCACAAGAAAATGCCGCCCAATTTCTTACATTTTCCAACCAGTTATTTGGTTAACTGTCGTTTCGCACATCAATTTGTGCGCACATTTAAATACAATAATCGCAAACACCATTTAGAAATTAAAGTTCGTCTGTGAGATCTTACAGACCGTTTTATTTTCTCACAGAGTGAATATCGTGACAACTTTCACAGAATTACAGATCTCAAAGGAGATCATCAGAGCGATGAACGACATGGGCTGGGAAACACCCACACCCGTGCAGATTGCAGCAATACCAGTCGGCCTGAAGGGCGGCGACATGTACGCCGAGGCTCAGACCGGTACGGGAAAGACCGGCGTTTACGGGACCATAATAATGGACGGGATCAAGCCTGGGATGAGGGCTCCGTCCGCATTGGTGCTCGTTCCCACCAGGGAATTGGCCAATCAGGTATACGAGGAGATGACCAAGCTCGCCAAGTACACCGGCCACAAATCCCTCCCCATATACGGTGGAGTGGGCATCGAGCCTCAGATATCCCGGCTCAGAAGGGGCACGGACATCGTCGTGGCCACACCAGGCAGGACCAAGGACCTCATAGAGAGGAACGCCCTCAACCTTTCGAACGTATCGATCGTCGTACTGGACGAGGCGGACCGCATGCTCGACATGGGTTTCGCCCGGGACCTCCATTTCATATTATCAAGGGTGCCCAAGAGAAGGCAGTCGCTGCTGTTCTCCGCGACGATGTCTCAGGACATCAGGCGGCTGGCGATGCGTCAGATGGTCAACCCCCAGGAGATACTGGTCTCCAAGGACGAACCGGTCTTGGACCTGACCAAACAATATTACCTCATAGCCACCAAGGACAGCAAGCGCGACGCTCTCTACACCGTTCTGGACCTGGAGAATCCCAAGGCCATTGTGTTCTGTCAGACCAAGCGCAGGGTCGACCAGGTGACGAAGAAGCTGCTGGCCTACAACTACCGCGCGGGCGCCATACACGGGGACGTCGCCCAGAACCGCAGGGAGAAGGTCATCCAGAGCTTCAAGGACGGTTCCATCCGGGTCCTGGTGGCCACGGACGTTGCCGCACGCGGACTGGACATCAGCTCCGTGGATTGTGTCATCAACTTCGAGGCGCCGAACGATCCGGACACCTACGTACACCGTATCGGACGGACGGGAAGGGCGGGAAAGGAAGGCACTTCGATATCGTTCTTCCTGCCAGAGGAGATCCGCATGATCAGGGATATCGAGCGCAGGACCGGCAAGCCCATCGAGAAGTTGGACATAACTATCGTTCCTAGACCTGAACCGGAGTTCAGGAACAATAATGCGGTCCACAGCGCTCCGAGAGGAAGAGCGCCTGCGAGACAGCCTCAATGGACGAACAGATCAGGTCCGCGAACCGAAGGACGTTCACCGAGATCGAGCTCGGGATCGCGGTCGAACTGAGCAGGGTGAGGTCGGAAAACCGGTGAGAACCGGCACCGACCTTTCCACTCGGAAAGGGTTCGTCTCAGGATAATATCTGTCAACAGATGTTCTTTTTGTGAGATTCGGTCTTCCGTTGATGCGTTGTGATATAAAAATCCACGGAGTCTGGCTCGTTTCTGAACATAAAATAAATCACTAGATCGCGATCCGATATTGTTCTATGACCTTTCATCCGCTCATATCTTTCATTCGTCTATTGTATCTAGCCTGGTAAAATCCAAAGAAAC
>DATKZX010000026.1 GCA_035527755.1 Methanomassiliicoccales archaeon
TTACAGTTGGAACAAAAAGACCATCCAGATTAATGCCACCGACGAGACCGGTCTATATAGAACCGCCTTGATGACCATTAGGGTGAACCCGTCAGGCGATTCCAATGACAACAATTACACCAATGGTGATGGCTTCGGCAACTTCGATCTCAGCGGTCTTCAAGGGTTTGCCATATTCGAGTGGAGCGAGTGGGATGAAAAGGGATTAGCCGCGACCCAGCAGAAGGAGTTCGTTCGGACTGCCGAGGACGCCGTGGTGGTAATGATCAGTAAATTGGTGGTCAACACCGAAAAGGAGAACACCTTCCAGGTACTGAATCCGATCAATAAGCAGGTGTTGGCGAGCGTATCCTCGGTCTCAGGTAACGATTTCGATTATTATGGACATGTCGCTGGGTATTATATTTATAACGTCACGATACACACGAGCGAATTACCCGACATATCAAGCTATTATTCCGTATCGGCAGTCATCACCGATAGTTACCAACCAACAGGGCACTCATTGAGGATATCCAGCGAGATATTCGTCGCCATGACCGACTCGGAGACCCCTGGGTATCCAAAGCTATTTACTTATAATGATAGTAGTTTCACCAACGCAACCACCGAATTCAGCACGTATTCCCCCACCAACAACAAGATCTACGTTGAGGTGCAGACCGATCTCAGCAATCCATACATTTTGGACTCTGGTAACGTGGAGATACGGGACTTCTATTGGAATGCGCAGTTAAAGAGGACGGTGGCGTCACCATTCCAAACCACATCAAGCCTCACATCGATAGCCAGTACCTGGAACGGTCCGGTAAGCAACCTGTGGCAGGTTCTACCAGTTCCAGCTGAGAAGGCACCAGGCACATACCGCTTCGTAATAAATTTGCAGAATGCCACCGAAGCTTATCCATGGATTCCCGGTGAGAATTCATACGTCCTGCGATTCGATGTGTTCAAGACCACAGGAGAGACCCATCTATTGAACGAGGTCATACATGTCGATTCTCCCAAGACCAAATTGGACCTGGTGGTAGGCAGCCTGCCTTCGTCATCATCCAATTCAGCCTGGTCCGGGCTCATCTCCCTGCTATACTATAGTAATGACAATTCATGGGGCCCCCCAACCGTTCTGGTATCCACCGCGAGCAAGATCGATTATAGCCCAGAGGCAAAATTGGTACGCTCGGGCGACATGAATGGCGACGGGAGGGGAGATGCCATCGCGGTCATCTACGACTCCGTTTACGGTGCCAAAGGCATCACCAACGTATACGCCTTCATCAGCCAGCCCAACGGTGGGTGGCTACAAAGCATCATCATCATCGATCTCTTCCCCACCACCGGGGAGGGACCTCTAGACTTCAATCTAGAAATAGGGAACGTCGATCAAGATGACGACCTAGACGTCGTCATGACATACAACGGACAGCTCTGGCTGTACAGGAACGATGGGATGTGGACCCGAAGGATGATCGACAATGGTATGGCCGGTATCGAAGGTCTCCAATTGGGTGATATGGACCCGCCCGATACCGAAGGGAACGACCCTGAGAGGTCAATGGACATCGTGGTGGCCAACGGGGGAGAGTTCCGTATATACCGAAATACGGACCTGATCGGCAGTTACGATGTCGACGACATGATCCAGCTATCTGGGGCCTCAGCCCAATTATCAGATTATGCAATATCGGAGGAGACGATCAACGGTACTGTGAGCTCGTATCCGGTCAATTTCTACTCGTATCTGAACACACATGGGGCGCCTGATCCGCAGCTATACGAATTAATAACAGAGGAGGAGACGATAACCAGTCTTTCCATCTATCCGGAACATACGGATGAATCAATTGATACAGTGCCAGACGCCGTGACCGATCTGGATGATAGTGACGATCAGCCCTATACGGTAGGGTATGATGATGTTGCAGCCGTTCTCGATTGGGACCAGACCGGTGTAAGTGAAACGTTCGCTACGTTGAACGTCAAGTTTGTAGTGAATTACACCACGAATGGTTACGATGCTGGTGACAGGATCGAATGGTACGATTCGGTAAATCTTGTATGGATGCCCATGATGACCATCGAGAATACAAACGGTGCCTACAACATCAGTGAATGGGACCTCACCTCATATTTCCCCACTGCAGTAGACCTACCAAACCTGAGGGTCAGGTTTGTCAACACGGGCGATTCCGAAGCCGATACTGTCGAGTTCTATTCCTGGAAGATCAACACGAGTTGGGTGGTAGGTGACGGTCTAGAGCATATATGGAGGTTCCAGGTCACGCCCGGGACGGACCAGATATTCTCAGTCTTCGCTGCCATGAACGAGGTGTCCACGGATGGAGACACCTTCGTGTTCCAATATTCCACAGATATGAGCACCTGGTTAGATCTGGTCACCATCAACAGCATTAACTTCGGGGCACCAAAGACCATATCTCTGCCAGAGGCTGTCAGTGGGGCGGTGTATGTACGGGTGATCGATACCAACGATGTCATAAATAACGACCCTGACCTGAACGGAATCAAAGTGTCACAAATGTACATCGAGACTTTAGCCACCACTACAGACATTGGCGACGTCATTCAGTCCTTCGATCTAGCGGATGTAGATGGGGACGGTAGCACCGACATAGTGGTAGGCACCTACCACTTGAATAAAAAAGAGAGAACCGGACAGATATGGGTGCTCTATAACAGCGTCTTCACGGAGGTGCATGATGGTGTATTGGTCACGACAAGCGGAATCTTCAGGTCCGATAACCACGAAATGTACTACCAATCCGCAGTGAACGGGCCGCTCACCATAGATTCATGGACGGTTGTTGCTGGAAGCTTCTTCAATCCCTACGAAGACCAGTACCTGGATATTATGTTCGCGGATTCGAACGATGTCTATGCCATCGATCTGACCGATAGGACAACTTACAGCACATTGCTAAGCATGAATTTCATGGAGCCGACATCGCCGATTACCGTTATGTTAGCAACGGACGTGGATGGCAATCGTAGGTGCGACCTGATCTTCGGGACCTTGGACGGTCGGATCATAATGTGGGCCAATTACGAAGGGTACACCACATCCTTTGGTTGGCAGTCCTATCTGGTTGACGACCTAAGTGATAGTGTGAACTCCATGGATGCAGCCACGTTCGCCATTTAAAGGATGGTAGGCTCAAACCCTTTCAATCTCATTCATTTTAGCTAATAAGCCGGCACTTCTTTCCAACTCAACAATGACCAAGACCAACCTGGAACGGGATGTCACGTCGATAACCACCCTTGTCATATGGTCCTCCCGCTCTTCATTTAATTTAATAATGCCCCTGCCCCCGTTAACCTTACGATCATAATCCAGAACGAAGGATTCAGCGCTCTCCATATCGAACCTTTTCTTCGCCAGGCGGTGCGTGAAGAACGACTCCTTGACCAGCTCCATACCGCCGATGAGCTCGCAATACCGATCGGAGAACATGTCCTCGTTCATGTCGATGGGGATCAAGGGGGTGCCAAGTTCATCACAGACCTTTAGCGCCTCCAGGTAACAGGGCGGAGGTAGCTGCACTTCGCCGAACTCCTCCAGACCAGCTCGGTATGCTTCTTCCAGTTCGCTGAGCTCGATCTCTTCACCTTGATAGGTGCGTAGACCTTCCAGCTCCTCTGTGGAGATAGATATTGCCACTGCGGACGGTCGCAGCTCAAGAATCGCTGCGCGGACCTTCTCCCCCTCGCTCACCAATCCTTTGATGACCGGTAATACCCTGACCAGGGAACCGTTTACCTTAATCTCTTGCATCCACTTCGCTCCGGACATTGACCATCTTGCGCAGGCGCTCTGATTCATGGATCTTCTTCAATTCGTCACGTCCTATGAGCGCCGTGCCCTCGATGCTATGCCGGGTGCGTAACCGCTCGATGAATATAACCGATTCCTTGCCGGTGATGTTTGACAGGTCTGACACCATCCTCGCCTTGTCCGCCAAACGCGACTCGTCCTTGCCCAGTCCAGTAAGGATCAGGAGGTCCCTGTCGACGGTGAGCGCTTCGAACGGACACTTTACGGTTGGCTTGACCAGTAGCCCCAACTGCATTAGCATGGTGTAGATGTTCTTGCTGAAGTCATCACACTTTTCCATGTCTAGGGCCTTGCTCTCCTGGGCCGGGGGCTTATAGCCGAGGGGGTCCACCGGAACCACGATCACTTTGCCCAGGTACTCTTCCAAGCGCAAAGCGGCGTCGATCATCGCTCCCATCCCGGTCTCGTACATCTGTATGGTACGACGAGAGACCCCAGCAACCTCGGCCAGTGTTCCCAGGCTGAGGCTTCGCTCTTCGCGAACGCGGTGCAATAGCTCGCTGTCCAGACGTACGTATAGTCCGCCCGGTGCGGCAAATATGAATGGCGGCTCATCGTCCACAAGCAGGTCCTTCAGCGTTGCGAAGGCGATTATAGGTATGTCGAAACGAGAATAGACTATGCCCTGCTCCAGATCGCCCGATCCGGAACGTTCGCCCACCAGTACGATCGATCCGCCCAAGGCCTCTGCCAAGACCTTCAGTTCCTCGGCGTTATCCTTTGAGAAGGCATCGATGTTGGTTAGAATCTTTATCAGCAACAGGTTCTGGTCCCGGCGAGCCACAATGTCAAAGCTGATGCTCCTCAGCTTTATCGGCATGGACGCTTTGAATCCAGAACGGAGCAACAGCTCCCTTACGGACCTAATGAGATCCTCTCGCTGCACGGGATGTAATTCGCTATAACTTCTATATAACGTTTGTTAAGAAAAAGAACCAGGCCAGATTTTCAATTAATGGTTATCCTCTGGCCCTGGTCGGCCCGCGGTATTTTATCGATCACGACGGTCAACACTCCGTTATTGTATTCGGCGATCGCGCTGTCCGAAATCACATCGCACGGAAGGTCGATCCGCTTGCTGAACTTCTTCATTTCCGTATCCGCGGAAATGCTCAGATCACGGCCCTCGGAACGCAGGTCTATGTCCTCCTTGTCAACTCCGGGCAATTCAATGATCACCTTGATCCGGGCCTCCTCCTCGATGATATCGATCAAAGGCTCACGCTGACCGGGGTCTGAGGGATGGTGTTCGATCGGGGGTAGATCGCCGAGCCTTTGGACAATGGGGTGTCCGTCTGCCCCCATCCTCATAGAGATACCGTAAATGAACGGGCTCCCGATGCCGTTCAGCGCCGATTCCATGAGGCGGTCCATCTGCTCCCGCATGACCTCGAACTCACCATCGAACGAATTGAACAGACCGTTCCATTCATCACCGTATCTCCGCATTGTCATCTCATCACCTCACGTATTCGAAATCATTGGCGATCTTTTGAAAATCGTTCAACTCCCGAAGGGAGATGGGGCGATGCTTCTCTGCCGCGTCCATGACGTGTTTCATGCTCACCACTGTCTCTTTCATCAACTCCGGGTCATCGCCCTTTCCCGAGGCCACCGCCTCACGTATGGCCGTCATGACCGCCTCATTGGCTATTGCCGCCAGGTCCGCGCCGGTACAACCGTCGGTCTTCTGAGCAACCACTTTCAGATCGACATCCTCCGCCAAAGGCTTGCGCTTGAAGTGGACGTCCAATATGGCCTTCCTGGTCTCTAGGTCGGGGGTGCCCACTTGTATCAGTCGGTCGAAGCGTCCCGGGCGCAGCAGTGCTGGGTCGATGATGTCCGGACGGTTGGTAGCGGCGATGACCACTACATTGTGCAACGATTCCAATCCATCCAGCTCCGTCAGCAATTGCGAGATGACCCTTTCGGTCACATGGGAATCGGAATCTCCGCCTCGCGTCGGCGCGATGGAGTCAAGCTCGTCCATGAAGATTATGCAAGGTGCGGCCTGGCGCGCTTTCCGGAACGTCTCACGCACCGCCTTCTCGCTCTCACCTACCCATTTGCTCAGGAATTCCGGCCCCTTGATGCTGATGAAGTTGCTCTCAGACTCCGTCGCCACCGCCTTCGCCAGCATGGTCTTGCCCGTTCCCGGGGGACCGAACAGGAGCACACCTTTCGGAGGTTCGGCGCTCATGTGCTCGAATAGGTCGGCGTACTTGAGCGGCCACTCTACCGCTTCCTTCAGCTCCGCCTTCACGTCCTCAAGTCCGCCGATGTCATCCCAGTGCAGGTTGGGGGATTCGATGAGCACCTCGCGTAAGCTGGAAGGAGACATTTCCCGCAGGGCGGTGAAGAAATCGTCCTTTTGCACGATTATCCGGTTCAGCACTTCAGCCGGTATGCTATCCGCTTCCAGGTCGAGGTCCGGCAGGATGCGACGCAGGGAGTGCATGGCCGCCTCCTTGCACAGGGCGGACAGGTCCGCGCCGGCGTATCCATGTGTGAGGTCGGCCAAACGTTCCAGGTCCACATCATCGGCCAGAGGCATTCCCCGGGTATGTATCTGCATTATGTCCAGACGACCTCCGCGGTTAGGGATGTTGATCTCGATCTCCCTGTCGAACCGTCCGGGACGACGCAGGGCAGGGTCCAGGGCGTTAGGGCGGTTCGTGGCGCCGATGACGACCACCTTACCGCGGGCCTGCAGTCCATCCATCAGGGCTAAGAGCTGCGCTACGATCCTGCGTTCCATCTCCCCCGAAACCTCGTCCCGCTTGGGGGCGATGGAATCGATCTCGTCAATGAAGATGATAGAGGGGGCGTTCTCCTCCGCCTGTTTGAATATCTCACGTAGACGCTCCTCGCTCTCGCCATAGAACTTGCTCATGATCTCCGGCCCACCGATGGAGACGAAATTAGCGCTAGTCTCGCATGCGACCGCCTTTGCCAACAGGGTCTTTCCTGTTCCTGGGGGGCCGTGAAGCAGCACGCCCTTAGGGGCTTCTACTCCCAACCTCTCGAAAAGCTCGGGGTGTCTCAGCGGGAGCTCGATCATCTCCCGGACCTTCTTCACCTCGTCGCCGAGGCCGCCAATGTCCTCGTAGGTTACCTTCGGTATGCCCGAGGCCGCATCCTTAGTAGGTTTCTCGTTGATCTTGATCTCCGTTCCAGCGGTCAGAAGTACCGCTTCGGTTCCCGGAGAATGCGACATGACCACCAGGTCGATGCGCTTTCCCATGACGTTCAGCTCCACGATGTCGCCGCGCGAGAACACCCGGCCCTCCATCATTTGGCCCAGGTATTCCTCTCCACCCATTATCCGCAATTCCTCGGTCGGAGCGAATGTTATCTTCTGTGCCTGCTTCACCATCACCTTGCGCAATGCGACCTTCTCGTCGATGCTCGCCTGGGCGTTCCTTCGTATCGTGCCGTCTATGCGAATGACGCCACGGTTGGTGTCCTCATTGTACCCCGGCCACACCAACGCCACGGTCTTATTCTTACCTTCGATCTGCACCACATCACCGGCGGTGAAACCAAGTGCTTCCATCACTGCAGGGTCCACCCTGGCAATACCGCGCCCAGCATCCTTGGGCTTGGCCTCTGCGACCTTCAATACCTTATCTGATGAATTCATCTCATTCACTTTTTTTTCAGGTGAAGCGCTTTCACTCCACCTGGATCATGTTTTTCTTCTCTTCGACCACAGGCACCTTCGGTAGGGACATTTCAAGCACACCGTTCTCCAGCTTGGCCTTGATGCCGTCTCGGTCAACGTTCTGCGGCAAGCGGACCTGACGGAAGAAACGCATGCTACCCCGCTCCCGGCGGAGGTAACCCTCCTTCTGCTCTTCCAGTTCTTGCTCCTTGAACGCAGTTATTCTTAGGTTCTCCCGGTCCATCTCGACGGTGACATCCTCTCTGCTCATGCCTGGAAGTTCGGCCTGGACAAGGAATCGGTCCGATTCCTCCTTCATGTCCAGCATCGGCAATCTTGTCCCTTCAACAGCTGTCGATATCCAGCCAGGAACCACCAGTCCGGAGCGCATATCTGAAAATAGATGTTCCACGTCCTCGAAGATCGAGGCGGGGCTCCAGCTCTGGGGGACCAGGTCAACAGATCCCTTTCTCTTACCGATCATGAATCATCACCATACATCATATCAACTAAGAGTTGTTTACTCCTAGTGATATAGAATAGTGTTAGCCCTTCTATATAAATTTTACTTAAGATATTTCTTGATCTCCCGTTCAATTTTGGCGACGGTATCGTTCATGCGGTGTTGCAGTTCTTCCATCTCCTTCTTGATGGTGGGGCCGCCCTCCTTCAACTCCTGCTCCAGACGCCGCAATGCCCGTTCCGCCTCCACTCCTCCTTTCTTAGCATTCTCCGCCGCTTCTTTTACTGCATCCCTGCCCAAACGGTCAATGTCCCCCGCGGCGCTACGCATGGCCTTCTCCAGGTCCGATCCTATGCGCTTCATCTCATGTATGTACTTCTCCAGTTCGCTTTTCTCAGTACTCATCCTCGCTCACCTCCAAACTCGCCAGTATCAGTTCCACAGTATCGTCTCGAAGTCCCAATCCCCGGGCCAGGTCCTTCATCTTTATCCCCGGGTGCTGTATGTATTCGTACACCACCTTACGGCTGAGGTAATCATGGAAGTCGATATCCAAAATGTGACCCACCTCCTCAAGCAGTGATTCCTTTTGTGTGATCAACAGCGCCCTTCGTTCCTTGAGCACACCCAGCTCTTGATCCATAGTCACAAGTTCCTGTCGGAGGTCCAGCAGTCTCCGCTTTCCCCGTGTCTCCGGTCCTTCTATCGATGGTACTTCCATCGGCCGGGTGGTGGTCTCGGTATTGAACAATCCTGGTCCGATGTCCACAACGATCGAGAACCCGGTGGTAGGGAAGTATCTTCGACGGGAGGGGCCGCCCTGATCGCTCTCCTCAGAGAACGAACGCACCAGGTCCAAATCTTCCAGCATTCTTAAGTGCTTCATTATTCCCTGTTGGCTCAATCCCAGTTCCCGTGATAACTGCAAAGGGTAGTGCGGTTCTCGCACCAATGCTTCCAGTATCCGACGGCGGGTGGGGTTCTCTATCACCGAAAGCAACATGTCAAGCTCGTCCATGGTCACCAACTACATAACTAAAAGTTTACATCAATAAATTGTGAACAAATTGTATATATAATTGCCGATTGGGCGGGAATCTTTAACTAAGGAACATCGTTCAAGTGGCATGGTGGGTGAGCTGGTAGGCGAGAGCGTGATCGTCGCCGACATGGCGGAAGGCAGCCAGATCTACAACAAGGGCTATTACGGATACCCTCGTGCCGGAGGGGGTCTGGAACTAGACCTGCTGGAGGCCTTGTATCTGGTGGAATGCGACAAGCTCAAGGTGGAGGTTGGAGGCAAGGATCTGGACCACGCCTCGCTGTATCGCCGAGTGGCCCGCTCTGTCGAAGGGCTGCAGCCCAATTACATCGTCTATCGTGACCTGAGGCAAAGGGGTTTCATCGTCAAGCTGGACCAAGGCGAGTTCGATTTTCGTGTCTATTCCCGCGGCGACAACCCTCACAACTCCCAGGCCAAGAACTGGGTGCTAGCCATCTCTGAGAGGAGCATATTCAACATAGCCGCCCTGTTGGAGAAGAGCGAGACCTCGCAGCGAACGCGCAAGGACCTTCTACTAGGGGTAGTGGATGAGGAGGGGGACATCACCTACTATACTGTGGAAGGTGCGGAACCGCACGGCCTAACGGAGGAGGCCATGACCTCGGCCGAAGGCTCCTTGATAGACGATGCGGTCATCGTGTTGGGGGAGGAGGCGGACCGTCTTTTCGAGAACGGTTACTACGGCAAGAAGATCGGCCCCATGCTTCAATTGTCCCTTTTGGAGACGGCCTATCTGATCGATAAAGGTCGTTTGGAGGTCCGCAACATACGTTCCGGTCAAAAGATGGGGGAGAAAGGTTTCCTAAGCACCGCTCGTCGCTCCCAGCCCGATTTCGCCATGCGCATGAGGGCATACCAGGACCTGCGCTCCCGTGGAATGGTGGTCAAGACCGGTTTCAAATACGGTACGCATTTCAGAGTGTATGAGGGGAATCCTTCCAAACATCACTCACGATACCTGGTGCATGTGGTCCCGGATGATTATTCCACGGTCTGGGCCGAGATATCCAGGGCTGTCAGGCTAGCCCACGGGGTGAAGAAGGAGATTTTGTTCGCCAGTTCCGGGGAGTATCTCCGCTACGTCAAATTGACCAGGGTGCGACCTTAGGCGGGGCAGGTCTGGGGCTTCCTCAGTTCCTCTATTACCCTTTTAGCTCCAGCTACGTCCTCGGGGTCCAATTTTATCGCGGCGTCCAGAAGCTGGTCTGCCTCCTGCAATCGTCCCTTGTTCGCCATGACCACGGCCATCTTGACCATGAAGTTGGTGCGTTTGCGGTTGAACTGTGTGTATTGGATGGCAGTGCGGAAAGCCTCCACCGCCTCGTCGAGGCGACCAACTTTCAGCAAGCCGTCGCCTAGGCGGGCGTACCGCGCCGAGCGGGTCTCAGGAGCAGCTTCCATCTCTGCGGTCTTGCGAAAGGTGTCGACCATGATAATCAGGCTGGCGGGCGGCTCCATGACCGTGCCGCACTTGCAGCAGGCCAGCTCGCTCTCCTTTACTTCGGTGTTGCACTTGCCGCAAAAGCGTGGCAGGTGGGTGCCGCAGTCCGGACAGAGGGTCCATTCGGCCTCTACGACCGCTGAGCACTTGGGGCATTGAGAGACCGTCTTCATCGACACTCTCGCAAATCGTTTCAGTGACGACTGCACCTCCTCCGCGGTCGGCATGAAGGACACTTTATTGACGTATACCAGTAATACGGCCAATCCTTCCAGGCCGAGCGCGGCCAGATTGAGCATGAACAACAGGTCCACGGTCAGGAAAATTATGATCAGACGAAGCACTATCGACCCGATAAGGGTCTTCATTATACCCGACCATTCTCCCATCCGGGTTCCGGCGATGGATCGGAACGTGGATATCTCCCAGACACCCACTACTGTGAAGAGCAGCATGAACATGATGCCGGTGACCGTCTCCAGGGTCTTGAACGCGAAAACGGCCATCACTGGGGAGATGATCAATATTAGTCCGGCAAAGATCACGCTCGCCGACGGCAATAACAGAATTGGCTTCTTGACATTCATACGAGACACCCCGATAGGGAACACTGTGCTCTCGTAAAAATGTTAAGAAGATAAGAGGTTTGCGGATCAGAGCTGTATCTCTATGCCCAATTTGTCCGTCAGTTCCTTATAGCGGTTCCTAATGGTGACCTCGGTCACTCCGGCGATGTCCGCTACCTCTCTCTGTGTGCGCCTTTCGTTGCACAGGATACTGGAGATGTAAATGGCCGCCGCAGCCACTCCGGTAGGTCCACGTCCGGAGGTCAGCTCCTTCTTGGCAGCGTCCTTCAGGATGTCCGCGGCCTTGGCCTGCACCTCCCCGCTAAGCTTCAGTTCAGAGCAGAATCTCTGTACGTAGTCCTGGGGGCGGGTTGGCATAAGCTTGAGCTTCAGTTCCCTGGTCATGAACCTGTACGTGCGGCCGATCTCCTTTCGTCCGACGCGGCTGGAGCTTGCTACTTCGTCCAGGGTACGTGGAACATTGCACTGACGACAGGCGGCGTAAAGCGACGCTGCGACGACGCCTTCTATGCTCCTTCCACGGATCAGGTTCTTGTTGACCGCTTTACGGTATACCATGGCCGCTGTTTCGCGCACGTTGCGGGGCAGTCCCATGGCCGAAGCCATACGGTCCAGCTCACTGAGGGCGAACGCCAGGTTACGTTCCGTAGCGTTGGAGACACGGATGCGCCGCTGCCATTTTCTCAAACGATACAACTGTGCCCTATTCCTCGTAGGGATGCTCTTACCATAGGAGTCCTTGTTCTTCCAAGAGATCTCGGTCGACAATCCCTTGTCATGAATGGTGTAGGTCATGGGAGCGCCTGTCCTGGCCCTCTTCTCTCCCTGCTCCACATCAAAGGCCCTCCACTCAGGACCCAGGTCTATGAACTGGTCATCTATGACCAATCCGCATTCCTCGCAGATCAGTTCGCCCCGTTCATAGTCCCTGACTAGATGTCCGCTGTTGCATTCCGGGCAACGGGTTATCTCCTCTGCCCCTTCCTTTTGTTTTACCATGGTCATCGACCCCATCAATGTACACCTGCCTTCCAGCTACGGAAAGCAGACTGGTGTCCCCGGTCGGTTCTACGGTCACATAAGGTGAATCCACTGGCCCAAAGATCCTGATAATATGGCCAATCAATTTCTTACGGTTATCCCAGACCCTGTCGCGGGGTTTTGGGGTGAAGGTTGCGCGAACTACTAGCTTGCCGTCCACGGTCACTTCCTGTACGTTCCCAAGAAACTGCATGGTTCACCATGTTCACCGCTTCTTAACCGGTGTTGAGAAACAGGATTATTAAATGTATATATAAAGGTTACGCAAACGTATATTTATCAGACAGCTCAAAGCTTATATTCTTTGCTCAAAAACCTCGCTTCTTTGGGTATTTAATCCTATCAGATAAGACCAATTCCGTTATGGGTGAGAGGGCCGCACAGTTTATGTCAGAGCACGCTTTCTACTTGACATGCGCATCTCCGAGGACCATCCCAGATACCGATCATTGGTCACCAGGGAGAGGATGGCCGAGATGGTGACTGAGGGAGTGGTCTCAGTTACTGGGCTGATCGCCCACGGCCGAGGGGAGGCGTTCGATTACCTTTTAGGAGAGAGGACCACCCCAGAGGCGGAGGCGGCGGAAATGGCCGCGGCTGCCCTTCTGGTGTTATCCGAACGACCGATAATCACCGTCAACGGCAACGCAGCTGCTCTGGCCGTCAAAGAACTGGGTGAACTGTCCCGCATCTCAGACGCAATGTTGGAGGTCAACCTTTTCCACCGCAGCGATGAACGCATGGAGAAGGTCTGCGCCTTTGTTGAGGCAGGATCAGGTGAGCAAGTGCTGGGCCGGATACAGGACGGTATCCTGGAAGGCATAGCCTCTGATCGAGCCAGGTGTTGCCGGGCCGGTCTAATGGCAGCGGATGTCGTGCTTATCCCACTGGAGGACGGGGACCGAGCCGAGGCCATGGTCCGCGTGGGGAAAAAAATAATCTCCATCGACCTGAACCCGTTGTCCCGTACCAGCCAAGCGGCCACCGTGGCCGTGGTGGACGAACTGACCAGGGCCCTTCCCAACATCTCTGCCTGGGTAGGTAAGCTGAGAAAGGACCCGCAGGAAGCAGGTCGGGTGTTGAAAAATTTCGACAACCGAAAGAACCTGACATCGGTGTTGGACCGTATCTGTCATGATCTGCGGGAACCAAGCTCCGACTGAAACGAGGGAATCAAATGGACCGAGAATTACTGTTGAAAGGATCGCGCCGGCTAGGATGGGCCGAGGCCCATATGTCCGTGCTCCGGGAGATCGGAGAGCGATTGGAAAAGAACGGATCTCTTAGAGGGGTCAAAGTAGGCATGGCCTTGCATGTGGAGGCCAAGACAGGCATGCTCGCGGTGACCTTGGCCAAGGCGGGTGCCAAGATACGTCTGGCCAGCTGCAACCCACTGTCCACCGACGACTCGGTGTCCTTGGCGTTGAAGGAGGAAAGAGGCATCGAGGTATACGCCCGCAGAGGGGAGAGCAATTCGGAATATTACGAAAATCTGAACTCCGTCCTGGACATGCGCCCCGATTTCGTTATCGACGATGGAGCGGACCTCATCACCATGCTGCACACCGTGCGAAGGGAGCAGCTGGAGGAGATCAAGGGGGGGAACGAGGAGACCACAACCGGGGTCATTCGCCTCAAGGCGATGGCCCGGGACGGAAAACTGAAGTTCCCGGTCATGGCGGTCAACGATGCCCGCATGAAGTACCTTTTTGATAATCGATACGGAACGGGGCAGAGCACCTTCGATGGTTTCATGAACGCCACTAACCTGTTGATCGCTGGAAAGGAACTGGTGGTGGCAGGGTACGGTTGGTGCGGCCGGGGAGTGGCCATGCGGGCCAAGGGCCTGGGGGCGAACGTGATCGTCACAGAGGTGGACCCCATAAGGGCGATCGAGGCCAAGCTGGACGGGTTCCAGGTGCTGCCCATGATGCAAGCGGTCCGCCTAGCGGACATAATCATCACGGTCACCGGGTGCAAGGACGTGGTGCGAAAGGAGCACCTGGCGGTCATCAAGGATGGCTGCGTTCTCGGCAACTCCGGGCATTTCGATAACGAGATATCCAAGAAGGCCTTGGAAGAGGCAGCCACTCCCCCGGTCAGGGTAAGGGAGATGGTGGAACGTTACGATCTATCGAACGGACGTAAGGTATACCTCGTCTCAGAAGGCCGATTGATGAACCTGGCCTCTGGACAGGGACACCCGGTGGAGATAATGGACATGAGCTTTTCCATACAGGCGCTCAGCCTAGAACACTTGGTTAGGAACCACGCGAGCATGGCACCGAATGTGCATTCAGTGCCGCCAGAGATGGACGAACTGGTGGCCCGGATCAAACTCAAGACGATGGGTGTCAGCATCGATGAGCTCACCCCGACGCAAAAGAAGTATCTCGATGATTGGCAAGAGGGAACCTAATGAAACCATTCATGTGTGTATATGGGCATACGAACATCGATCATTTACTGACCATGGCGGAATTGCCAGAGAAGAACACTTCAGGGAACGTACTAAGCAAGAAATGTCATTTCGGGGGCACTGGCGCGAACCTGGCCACCATGGCCTCTGCGTTGGGGGTGCCGACAGCCTTGGTCTCCTATGTAGGAAAGGACCTACCCCTGGCATTCCGAGATCTGATGTCATCGAAAGGGGTCATACTGGACGAGATGATCGAGGTGGAGGGGGCGGAGACACCGACGGTGTGGATCGCCTCTGACGACCATCAGGACCAAGTGGCCTATGTCTTCCAGGGTGCCATGGCCAATATGGGCGATCATCCTCTTCAGATCAAAGGGGCCAAGGATGCTTTGGTTGTGCACATGATGACCGGGTCGCCGGATTATTACTTACGTTTGATCGAGAAGCCTTTCATGTTGCGCAAGAAAAAATCGTTGGACCCTTCGCAAGAAATTCACCATGTCTGGGATGCGGTCCGTTTCCAGAAGGCGTTGAGCGGTTCGGACATGTTCTTCTGCAATCAGAGCGAAATGGCCACTGCCCTCCGCTATATTGGAAAGGAAAGTCCAGAGGACCTATTGTCCAAGATACCTGTGTTGGTAAGCACGTTGGGTGCAAAAGGGGCTCGCATATACACCAGGAACGAAACGGTCGATGTTCCCGCGGCGCGAACCGATGTTCTCGACCCCACCGGGGCGGGGGACGCGTTCCGGGCCGGGTTCTACGCCGGTCTATACAGAGGCAAAGGGTGGCTGGAATGCGGACTATTGGGTTGTGCCACCTCATCTTTCGTGATATCTGCCCGGGGATCATTGGATAGCGTACCGACATGGGATATGGTACAGGAAAGGGCCGAGCACCTGATATGAGCCTTTGAATACCTGCTGGATACCACGATCCGCTCTATGGGTGGGGAGAAAATTATAATAACTGAAAAACCGTAGAGGCGGCCCAAGGTGAACGAATGGCATTGGGATCGGTCCTGTCTGTCCTGTCCGCACTGGATGCGAAGGACAAGGCAAGGTTTCGCTCACTGGTCATCGACACCAATGTCCTAGTAATATCAATTAAAGGTGATCAAGAATGGAACTAATGGATTTCCTGACGGTGCTCCTGCTGACTTTCAGCCTGTTCATGCTACTTGCTGGAGTTTTTACGGCGTATTTCGGAAGCGGTAAGAGCAGGATGATCGGCGTCGTCTTATTGGTGGTTGGTTTGATCGTAGGTCTGGTCTGGGGTTACCTAGCGGGTTTCACCGACCAGATCATAGTAAACCTTTCTGACGTTATCTGGGGTGCCTTCGTGAACATCCTAGCTGCGCTGATCGGTGCATTGGTCGCGGTGGGCGTGTTCCTGCTGGCCATAATGAAGAGCTGAACAGCTCTTCCCCTTCACCATCATTACCTCCTCGGGAGGCAAATCCTTTTTTATTTGAACTCTGTCAGTGGCCATAATGCCTGCGGTACTCATCATTCTCGGGAGCAAGAGCGACGTGGAAGTAGGCCGGAAGGCCCTGGACCTTTTGAAACGCTTCGGTGCGGAGGCTAAGATGGTCGTAGCATCCGCTCACCGTACTCCGGACCGGGTCAAGGACCTGGTCACACAGAGCGAGGCGGACGTCTTCATCGCCGTGGCCGGTATGGCCGCGGCACTACCTGGCTCGGTGGCATCGTTCACCACCCGTCCGGTCATCGGCGTACCGATCTCCGGAAAATTGGGGATCGATTCCATACTCTCCATCGTTCAGATGCCCCCTGGCATACCTGTGGCCTGCGTGGGTCTCGATCGCGGAGACAACGCCGCGCTACTAGCTTTGTCCATCCTCGCTCTTCACGATCAAAGGCTGGCCAAGGAGCTTGTCAGCTACCGCAAGGAGATGGCCGATATGGTGGAGAACGATTCTAAAGAGGTGCAAGCCTGATGTTCGATCCCAAGTCGTTCGTGGAAGAGAAGATAGATGAGCTGATGACGAAGATCCCCGAAAAGGCCATCATAGCCTGCTCTGGCGGTGTAGACAGCACCGTAGCGGCGGTATTGGTCGACCGAGCCATAGGTCAGCGTCTGCTGACCGTTTACGTGGACACCGGACTGATGCGAAAGGGCGAGACCGATTACGTCCGCGGCATGTTCGATAAGCTAGGCGTGCACTACAAACTGGTGGACGCCCGGGATGAGTTCTTTGACTCCCTCGTGGGAGTGACCGATCCAGAGAAGAAGAGGAAGATCATCGGCGAACGGTTCATACGCGTGTTCGAGCGGGAGGCCAAGATATTCGGTGCAAAATATCTGGTCCAGGGGACCATCGCCCCGGATTGGATCGAGAGCGGGGACGACCTGCGAGACACCATAAAAAGTCATCATAACGTCGGTGGTCTGCCCAAGGATATGGCGCTCACACTGGTGGAACCGCTTTGGGACCTATACAAGGACGAGGTACGTCTGGTCGCACGCTATCTGGGTGTGGAGGTCTCCGAAAGGCAACCCTTCCCCGGGCCAGCTCTGGCCATAAGGGTGATGGGCGAGTCTAGCCGCGAATCCGTAGACGTGGTGCGAGACGCATGCGCCATCGTGGAGGACGAGCTAGAGAAGGCGGCCGATCAAGGAAAAATGGTCCTCCCCTGGCAGTACTTCGCCGTGCTGCTGCCGGTACAGTCGGTCGGAGTGCAAGGTGACAGGCGTGCCTATGGCCGCACGATCGCCATACGCTCGGTGGAGTCGATCGACGGCATGACCGCCGCGTTCTCGCGCATTCCCTACGATGTGCTCGAACGCATCTCCCTGCGCATCACCAACGAGATGAAGGCCAATATCAACCGGGTAGTGTACGATGTGACCCACAAGCCCCCGGCCACCATAGAATGGGAATGATCAGTCCAAAAGACCGTCCAGCTCTTCCCAGCCGTCCACGGTATCATCTGGTACGATATCATCGTCCGGTTGGAAATAGCCAGATCTCTTTAGGACCGCCCTCATTCCCACCCCTTTCGCTCCTTTCACGTCCGCCTGCAGCGAGTTGCCCACGTACATCGACAATTCCCGCTCCGCTCCTAGGTTGAAAAGCGACATCTTGAACATCTTGGGGTGTGGTTTGCGCAGTCCCACGTCGCTGGAGAATATCATATCGTCGAAGAAACGGTCCAGGTGGAAATGACGTATGTCCCGTAGTGGGAACTCGGAAGGCAATCCCCAGGCCACATCAGATATCAATCCGATGGCGTAACCCTTATCCCTGACCCGTTCCAGCATCTCGATGGTGCCGGGGATCAGACATCGATCCTCTTGGAGGGCGGTATAGAACAGCTCCAGGCCATCATGGATTAGATCTTCATCGACCTGACAGCCTGCTGAGCCCATGATGTCATACAATACCTCTTCCAAAGGGATCTCCAACAGGTCCCTGACCTTTCTCTCCCGGTTACGTTCCAGGGTGACCAGGACCGACCTGCGGAACTCCGTTTCCTGGACCTGAGATCCCGCTTCCATCACCAGTTTGTAGAGGCGGCTGACCGTTCGCTCCTCTGGACCGGTCCAATCGTGATAATAGTCGATCAGGGTGTGTCCAAGGTCGAAGATAACGGCTTTCATATGGGATGTGATTCACCGCACCGAGGATATAATCGTTTCCTGAGCCCCTTCCACCAGTCCGACCAATCCCTTTATACCTCTCATCGATAATCCTGACACGATGCGGGTCTACGTTATCGATAACGGGGGGCAGTGGACGCACAGGGAATGGCGTGTCTTGAAATACCTCCAGGTGGAGACCAGGATCGTACCGAACAGCACTCCCTTTGAGAAACTGGCAGAGGTGGACGCCCTGGTATTGTCCGGGGGCGCTCCGGACGTAGCATCCGAGGCCGGCCGCATGGGGAACAACGGCGAGTACCTGGACAAGGCCGACTTCCCGATCCTGGGCATCTGCGCCGGCATGCATCTCATGGCCACTCATTTTGGCGGCACCACCGGGCCGGCCATTCGGGCGGAGTTCGGGCGTACCCATCTGTATGTCGATGAGCCGGACCATCTCTTCTCCGGGCTGCCTAAGGAGTTCGACGTATGGGAGTCCCACAATGACGAGGTGAAGGTCGTTCCCGAGGGGTTCCAGGTATTGGCTCGCTCAGACACCTGCCTGGTGGAGGCCATGCGTTCTTTGAATAGGCCGTTGTACGCGCTGCAGTTCCATCCCGAGGTCGAGAACACCGATTTCGGCATGGATATTTTCCGTAACTTCCTCAAGGTGGTCGAGGACTGGTCTAAATGAAGGCAGAGAGCTGGTGTGCTCTGGCCACAGCTCTGAAGAAGCGGCGAAGGGACGACTCCCTGGAGCGGGCGGTCGGCCGAGAGGTCCGAAAGGTCGAACTCTCCTATCAGGATTATATGGAGATCATGGAAATGGTGCGCGCTCATGCCCGTAAGCATAAGCTCGATGATTGGGAGTCGGCCCAGCAGATCTCAAAGGAGCAAGAGGAACAATAGGGCCGCAAGTACGGCCACCGCCACCATCAAAACGATGATGGCCGTACTTCGGTCAGTGCCGAACATTATGGGGATGGGCCCTATGAACAGGACTCCTCCGGCCGAGGGCCTATCGCGCCCCTCTTCCACCTTGAGGCTGGCACGAGGGAGCAAGTTCGATAGAAGTACGATAAAGGCGGCGAAGGCCAAGAGCAAGGACGCCGCTCCCCACCAACCGTCCGCGCGCAGAACTGGTACGATCAGGAAGAGATAGAGTTCCAGCTCCCCCTTTCCCTCCGCCACCCCACCCAGGACAACGGCTGCCGCGGCCAAGGCGATGAGCATCACCCAACCCTGTTTTCGCTCCACGCACTTCCATCGTTCCATACCCTTTTTTAGTTACTCATTCGTAATTATTATCATGATCCTACCCCGACCCCGGGTGGTCATCAGCCGTTGCATAGAGTTCGAAGCCTGCCGTTACGACGGTGCCAAGATACCCAGTTTGTTCGTTCTAAAGCTCATGCCATATGTGGATCTTTTCCCGGTATGCATGGAGGCCGACATCGGTCTGGGCGTTCCCCGGGACCCCGTTCGCATCGTGCGTAAAGATGGAGCGGACCATCTTATCCAACCAGCCACCGGACGGGACGTGACCGAGGAGGCGGTGCACTTCACCCATGACCACCTTTCCAAGCTGAAGAACATTGACGGGTTCATTCTCAAGGGGCGGTCACCCTCCTGTGGCATAAAGGACGTCAGGGTCTATCCGCCAGGGGAGGAGAAGGCCCCCATCACCAGCAAGGGCACCGGTATGTTCGCCAGGAATGTAATGGAGGACTTTTCGCACCTGGCCGTGGAAGACGAGTCCCGCCTGCTCAACGAACGTATCGCGGACCATTTCCTCACCAGGATATTCACCTTCGCCCGCTTCCGGAGGTCTCGGGAGACCGGGAGGTCCAGGGACCTCATGGATTTCCATACCAGACACAAACTGTTGCTCATGGGGTACCATCAAGAGGCTTTGCGACGCATGGGGAGGATCGTCGCTTCCAACACATCCATGGTAGAACGTTTCCAGCAGTATTCTGAGGAGCTTTACACCGCCTTGCGTCGTCCACCTCGTTGCCGTTCATGGAACAACGTCCTTATGCACGCCATGGGATATTTTTCCGACCATCTTCAACCCAAGGAGAAAGCGCATTTCCTGCAAATGCTGGAATGGTATGGGGAGGGCAAGGTGCCCCTGACCGCCCCGATGCTCCTGGTGAGGGCCTGGGCCCTTCACTATGACGATCCGTACCTGCAGGAACAGGTGTTCTTTGAACCGTATCCATTGGAGTTCATGAAACTGATGGGAAACGATTCCTGTACCGGGCGGGAACTTTGGGAGGGCGTCCGATAACCTATTTATTCCCAGGGGCATTTCCCCCGCACAGGATTTTATGACGACCTTGTCTACGGTGCTGAAGGACATACTCGAGTCCAGGAAATTCCTGGTCGATCAGAGCGGCCCCTTCGTAAATGGGAGAAAGGAGGGTGTCGAGCTACACTTCTTCCCTTACGCCCGGCACTCACCGGCAGCCTTGGAGGAGTTCCAGAAGGCCGTTCCCGGGTTAAACGGAAAGGTCATATTGGCGGCCCTGGTGCCCTTGGCCGAAAGCACATTGGCCAACATCCCTTCCGACGTCGTCATCTGGGACCGCGAGGCCATCGAGCATGAGGTCGGACGGACTAGGATCGAAGCCATGGTGGGAGAGGAGGACCATGGCCTGATCGACGATCTTTACGCCGATGATTTCCCACCGGTGATGAAGGCGGAGAACATGGAGGAAGATCAGGAGGAGCGCATCGCCCCGATGCAGATCGGCCTTCAGGCCGTCGTGGAACTCTCCGCCAAGACGGTGAGCGGGTTCAGCCACCGGTTGGAGCTGATACCTCATTTCCTTTTCAGTTACAACGCACCGCTGTACGTGGGGGAGGGGCGCATAGGCAGCAAGGAAGGCATACTGGCCGTGAACGCTCTGACCAATGCGGTAGAGCCCTGGGAAGAAATTCCGGCAACGGTGACCAAACTGGAACAGGGATACAAACGCCTGGAACCGGTCTTGGACGAGGAAGAGGCCAGCGCTTTAGTGCGGGTGGCGGTGGAGAAGGAACACACGCACGAGAGGGACATGGTGAAGGAGAACGGGCAGGTCACCATGACCGAAAGGGTGGTGGTCCATCCCCGTTTGGACCAAGGGTCGGTAAAACGGATGGGCATGATCTACGTACCCATTTGGTGCGTCGAAGGAACCAAAGGGGTCATGATAATCAACGCCAGCACCGGTAAGGTGCTCAGCGAGGATTATTTCCGGGACATTTGCTGATAGCATCCAAACGTCGCCGTATGTTCTTCCAATGGGCTCCCTGCCAGTATATCTTTCCACATATCCGGCATCGGAAAAATGCGTCGTATCCTTTCCAGGTGCCCTCCGCCACCTCATTCTGAACGGTGCTCTTGTCCACCGTCTGCAGTTCACCATTGCACGCAGTGCACCTCCTGAGGTCCGGCTGCAGGCGTAATCCAAGCCGGTTCTCCAGCCACATGAGCTGGGAGTTCAGGTCCGTCATGGTGATGAGAACTCCCCTGTCCCCGGCCCTCTCCGCCAATTGACGGTCGCGCGTAAGGAGCAGACGATCGTTCCCTTGAAGCAGGGAGAGCATCTCTCTGTCCGAAGCGTCCCGTACGTATTCGGCATCGTATCCCAGGAGGCGCAGCCACCGAGACAAAGAGCCGAGCATGCCGTCTAGCAGGAACGATGGATCAGTCATCCTTAACGACCTCGTAGGTCAAGTGCACCCCCCCGCCCAATCTTTCGACCGAGATCAGTCGCATAGGTATCTGCTCTCCAGGACGGAAACCGCCCCCGTCCACCGGTGAGGGGGCCTCCCTTCCCCCAATGATATAATCGCCTATGTAGACGGAATACAGGTCGACCATACCGGCCTGGAAGAACGAGAATATGGTCTCCCCGCCCCCCTCCACCAACAAGGTGGAAACGCCCCTTTCTTCCAGCACCTGCAGCAAGGCCGGCAGATCGATCCGTCCCTTTCCCAGACGGGCCGTTTCCGCTCCAGGATATTGGCGGATGCATTCCTCGCAGGTCACCATCAGGGTACGGGCCCGCTGGTCCAGCACCAAGGAGGTCCCCGGCACCCTACCCCGGGGGTCCAGCACCACTCGGAGGGGCTGCTTGTCATACGGCATCCCCTTCACCGACAAGTGGGGGTCGTCGGCCAGAATGGTGCCCGCGCCTACTAGGATGGCCTGACATTCCGAGCGTACTCGTCGCACTCTGTCCATATCCTCCGGTGAGGAGATCCTCAGCTGCCTCCTCTCGGTGCCAGCGATCTTGCCGTCCGGCGACATGGCGCAATTGACGATCACCCTGGGTCTCATGACCGAGATAACGACGAGCATCATCATAATGATGATGGGGCGGAGATTAATAGGACCAAATCGATATCGGCCACGATGAATGATTTCGACATCATCGAGCTGAAGAGGTCCAATTTGAAAGGGGCTACGGTCATCGAAGGCTTCTCCAGCATAGGTTTAGTGGGATCCATCACCGCTAACTACCTGGTCAACCTGCTGGACCTGGACCTGGTGGCCATTATCGATTCACCATATCTTCCGTCGGTTTCCATCGTGCGTGACGGCGTCCCCTACTCACCAGTACGGGTATACTCAGGTACAATTGGTGAGAAAGGTAGCGATAAGATCGTGGTCATCGTCTCCGAGTTCGAACCGCCGCAGGAGATACTCAAACCTCTTGCCTGGGCCATCATGGACTGGGTGGAGTACAAGCGTTGCCGCATGGTAATCTCCCCTGAAGGCTTGGCCAACAAGGCCGGCGAGGGGGTAGATGACATCTTGGGTCCGCAGACCGAGGAGACGGTCGATTTCAAGGTGTTCGCCGTAGCTTCCACGCCCAGGGCGAGAAAGATGCTGATCAAGAACGATATCCCCATCTTCGAGAACGGGGTGGTGGTCGGCCTGGCAGGAGTGCTTTTGAACGAAGGGGTCAACCGTAACTTCGATGTGGTCTCCATACTCTCTGAAGCGCATTCCGATTACCCCGATGCCCGGGCGGCCGCAGCGGCCACCGAGGCCATCGACAAGTTGTTATTACACACCCAGCTGGATACCAAGCCCCTGCTGGAAGAGGCCGCGCTGATAGAGGAGACCCTGAAGGAGATCAAGAAAAAGACCGGAGAGAGCGAAGAGCTGGCCAAGAAGCGCTCCATCATGTACGGTTGATCACTTCTATGAGATAGGGGGAACCTTCCCCTATCCGAAGGTCGATCGGAACGAACTGAGGAACGAGCCACATCTGTGTTCGCAGATGGCCACTGATCTCTCGGACCGTGAAGCACGAACCCTCATTGGCCATGGCCATGAACGGTAGAAGCTGGTCGGCGGTATGCACGTCCAAGATGCCTCCGCCCTCCATCTCCTCCATTAATCCAGCGGCCGCTACCCGGCCGACCCTCTCGGCGGCCACCCCCTGTTCTCCCAACGAATTCCATCCTAGCACGGTGTTCTCATACTCCGCCGCCAAGGCCACTCCGGCCCCGGTGGAGGCACCGGAGGAGACGTTAAGGGTGATATCAAGGTCAACACCTGGAAGCCCCGTTCGTGCCCCCTGCATCAGGCGCTCTCCCACCTTTGCAGGCAGGTTCTGGACGAAGGCCGTTCCTAGGACGCGACGCAGTTCCCCACGCTGCTGAGGACCGAACCCGCCTATTTTACCTCCGCTCACCTTAAGATGCACCGCCCCGCCCCCCTGTGGATAGAATCCGCGCCTTTTCGCGTTCATCTCCAATCGGGCGCCCATCAAACGCAGTATCGGAAAAAGGACCTGGGCGTAATGGTCGATGGGCGGAGACCAGCGCACATCGGTCCCTCCGATCAGTTCCAGCTCGGTCTCGATGGGAGAGACGACCAGAGCTGGCAGGACCGTCTGCATAAGGAGCGTGAGGGAACCAGCGGTCCCTATATCAAATCGATAACGACCGCCGCGCATCTGGCCGGGATGGAATTCCAGAGAATCCGATCCTATTTGATCACCAGTGACCTCTGCGGAGGATATTTCATTCATCAACCGAATTCCAGCCAGATGTTGTGGTCTCAATCCCGGGTCGTCGCGTCCAGCACGTATATTTTCCATACGGAACCCTTTTCCGGTGAGCACCGAGAGGGAGAGGGCAGTACGCAGGACCTGTCCGCCACCTTCACCATGAGATCCGTCCAGCTCTATCATGCGGTTCTCCGATGCTTGCGTGCTGCCATCACCTTCCAGAGCTCATTGAACGCCATGGCGCACAGGGACATGGGCAATAGGATGAGCCATTCTTCCCAACCCAACGCGACAGTACGGAAAGCATCGCTAAGTCCAGGGACGTATACCACCGACAGCTGCAACAGTGCCGATACGATGACAGCGAGGATCAGCTTCATGTTGGTGAAGACCCCGATCTGACGAATTGTCTGCCTCTCCGAACGGGCTGAGAGGGCGTAGAACAGCTGGGAGAACACCATGGTGCAGAAGGCAACGGTCCGGGCGTGAACCACCGCACTTTCCTTGCCGAGGCTTTCGAGCGCCCCCTGGAACTCCAGTTGGAACGCCAATATCGAGGCCACTGCCAGGATACCGCCAACGGCCAATATGCGAATGGCGTTGCTGCGGTTTACTGGCGGCTCCTTAGGGTCGTTAGGCGGGCGGTCCATGATGTTGGACGGGGTCGGGTCGATGCCCAGGGCCAAGGCCGGGAAACCGTCCGTCACCAGGTTCATCCACAATAAATGGATGGGTAACAGGAATGGCAGGAACAGAGGGTCGACGAACAACAGGCTGGCGGCGAACATGGCCGCCACCTCGCCGGAGTTGCAGGACAGCAGGAAGGTGACGAACTTCTTGATGTTGTCGTAGACACCGCGCCCCTCCTCCACCGCATTGACGATGGAAGCAAAGTTATCGTCCATCAGGATCATCTGCGACGCTTCCTTGGAGACGTCCGTGCCAGTGATGCCCATGGCCACCCCGATGTCGGCCTTCTTCAGCGCCGGGGCATCATTGACCCCGTCACCGGTCATGGCCACGATCTCCCCCTGGTTCTGCAACATTTCCACGATGCGAACCTTATGCTCAGGCGCTACTCTGGCGAAGACGTTAACGCTTTTAAGTAGTCCGGACAATTCCGCATCCGAGGCTGTATCCAGCATCTTTCCGTTGATGACCTGGTCCTTACCCGGTTCGGCGATGCCCATCTCCATGGCTATGGCCCTGGCGGTCAGTTCGTGGTCCCCGGTGATCATTATGACGCGTATGCCGGCGGTGTGGCATTTCTTGATGGCCACGATCGCCTCCTTTCGTGGGGCATCGATCATGCCCACCAGGCCTAGCAGGGTGAAGTCCTTCTCTATAGAAACTTCATCAAGAACATCATCTGTGACATCACGCATGGCGATGGCCAAGACCCTCAAAGCTCGATCGGCCATCTCATTGTTCTTTGCCTGAACAGCTTCTGCCATCTGCGGGGTGATGTCCACGGTACGGTCGCCCATCCGTCGCCTGGTGCACAATGGCACCACGCGTTCGGCCGCTCCCTTCATGAAAGCCAACTTCCTCCCGTCGACCTCGTGTACTGTGGTCATGCGTTTCTTGACCGAATCAAAGGATATCTCGAAGATACGGGGGCTGTTCTTGGCCAACTGTTCCACTTCGATACCCGCTTTGCGGGCAGTGACGACGAGGGTGCCTTCCGTTGGGTCCCCTCGCACCTTCCACTTGCCCTCCTCTTGGTAAAGGGAGGAATCATTGCACAGGGCGCCGGCCACCAGCAGCATGGAGAGGTCCTCCCTCTCCGCGGCGTTCAGCAGATCCCCCTGGGCCATGAAATGTCCATCGGGCTCGAAACCTTCTCCAGTGACATTGATGATGTCGTCCATGTAGATCTCGCGGATGTTCATCTCGCCCTTGGTCAGGGTACCGGTCTTGTCTGTGCAGATGACAGTGGCGCTACCTAGTGATTCGACCGCTGGCAGTTTTCTCATGACCGCCTTTCTTTTGGCCATGCGTTGCAATCCCAATGCTAACGAGATGGTCACGATGGCCGGCAGACCTTCGGGAATTGCCGCCACAGCCAGACTGACCGAGGTGAGGAACATCTCCTCCACCGGAACACCTCTCATGATCCCCACGGTGAAGATGAATATACAAACACCCAGGATACCGATGCCCAGCTGCTTACCCAGTTTGTCCAGCTTCTTCTGCAGCGGAGTGCTCTCGTCGTTGGTCTGAACCATCGTAGCGATCCGGCCAAGCTGAGTTTGCATTCCGGTGGAGGTCACGACCGCCCTCCCCCGTCCATGGTCCACGTTGCAACCGGAGAAGACCATATTGGTCCTCTCCGCCAGGAAGACCTCTGGGCTGAGGATGTCTCCCGTCCGCTTGTTCACCGGCAGCGACTCCCCGGTCAAAGAGGCCTCGTTGGTCTTGAGGTTGACCGTCTCCAGTAAACGTGCATCGGCCGAGACCCGGTCCCCCGCTGCAAGTAATACGATGTCCCCTGGTACCAGGTCCTTGGAGGGCACGCTTTCCTCTCTCCCCTCCCGGATGACATTGGCCCTGGGGGCGGCCATGTCCTTCAATGCCTGCATGGTCTTCTCGGCCCGGTAGGTCTGCAGAAATCCCAACGTGGCGTTGATTATGACGATGACCAAGATTACCCCCGCGTCCAACCACTCCTCGGTGGACCCATTGACGGTAGCGATGGCGCCGGAGATGATGGCGGCGAAGATCAAAATGATCACCATGAAGTCCTTGAACTGGTCCAGGAAGATCTTGAGGGGGGAAATCCTACGGCCTTCGCTCAGCTCGTTGGGACCATATTTCTCAAGTCTCCTAGCCACCTCTTCGACCGATAGTCCCTGAGCGCTACTGCCCAAGGTTTTCAAGGTCTCCTCACCGCTCATGGCATGGAAATCGCTCGCCATTATTGACCCATATCTAAACCCTCGTCCAATTAATTAAATACGACGCTCGCCAAGAAACGTGAGTGCCACGGCGACTCTACAAATGTGGGCAATTATTAATAGCCAGTATTACTATCGAGAAACGGGATGCACTAGGGACCGCGCTCTTGAGGCGGGCCCCTCGACCACTGGATGGTATGCCTCCATCTAAGGGAGGTTGGCACGTCCAGAATGCATGGCCGTATTCGTCCGGGTATGCACGATGATAGCCATTGACAACGTGATGTTTGAGGTCGGTATCATAATGCTGGTCTCCTTTATCGGAGCAGCATTGGCTACGAAGGCCAAACAGAGCGTCATACTCGGTTACATACTGGCAGGAATGCTCATCGGGCCTTACATGTATTTTGAGGTGGGCGGTTTCGTCTATGAGGGGCTTATAAAGGACACCACTTTCATCCAATTCCTATCCAGCATGGGTCTGACCCTGCTGATGTTCTTCGTGGGGCTGGGGTTCTCCATTTCCAAGTTGCAGAAGACCAGAGCCCCGGCGATCATACTGGCGCTGATAGATGTCGGAATAGGCATGTTCCTAGGCATACTCATCGGCTTCTCCCTGGGCTGGCCCATCATTGACACGGTATTCCTGGCAGGGGTCATATCCATGAGTTCGGTGGCCATAACCGGGAAGGCCTTGCAAGAGATGAAGCGCATAAATACCCCGGAGACGGAGTACTTGCTAGGCATGGTCGTCGTGGAGAGCTTCCTCTCCATGGTGCTTCTGACCATCGCTGGAGGACTGATGTTCAAAAGCGATGTCGGTGGGCAGATGACCATGACCCGTCTCATCGTCGGTATATTGGCCTTCTACGGTTTCTTCATCTTTTTGGCCATCGTGGTCATTCCTAGGGTGGTGAACTACTTCCACAGCATCAAGAGCAACGAGATGTTCGTGCTGTTCGCCCTGGGGTTAGTGTTCCTGTCCGCTGCTTTGGCCGAGGTCTCGGGCGTACCGGCCATCATAGGGGCGTTCTTCCTGGGCATGGTGTTTGCCGAGACCAAGCTTGTGGAACGCATCGAAGACCGCATCACCCCTTTCAGGGACGCTCTAGTGGCGGTTTTCTTCGTATCCTTTGGAATGCTCATCGACCTGCGTATGCTGGGCAGCATCATCCCCCTGTTGTTGATCGCTGTGCCGGTAGTGCTGTTCTACGAGGTCATAGTACTGAGCGTGGTATCCTATCTTTTAGGATTCACCAGTAAGTCCTCGATATTCATGAGCACATCGGTGACCGGACGCGGGGCGGAGTCCGTCATGTACGCCAGCGTAGGTAGTAATTCCCCGGCGTTGATCAAGGGGGCGGAGCTGAACCCTTTCGCAGGGGCCTTTTGCTTCGTCATGAGCGTAATTTCCCCCGGAATGATGAAGGGGAGCTTGCGGTTGACCCGATGGCTCGCCCGGATCACCCCCAAATTTCTGAGGTATGGCGGTTCTTTGATGAACCGCACCATGAGCAAGATCATACTGCCAGTACCACTTAAGCTGTTCCAGAGGACCCGCCGCCTGGAGGTGCTTGTGATGCTATACTTCGTGGCCTTGGTGGCGGTGATGGTCCTGTCGTTCCCGTATAATATGGCGCTGTTCGTCATCGGAGGGGCGCTGGTAGTGATCACATATAGCATGCTAGAGGGCGATCTGTTCCTCGTCGTCCGCATGACCAACTACGACAATCTCGGAGTGGTGACCCGCGATCCTGGCAATATCAGCCGCTTCATCGCCGGATTCATAAGCCTGAGCTTGGTGACGATCCTCTCCCTTGCCTTCATCTTTCCCCTGTGGTGGCCATCTTCTTTCGTCGTCCTTCTGGCCTACTTCATCATCGTCATGATGATGACCCACAGTGTCTACAATCTCACTAGGACGCCATCCTTTAACTTGACATCAAAACCGGTCGAACGTCGTCAGGGGCGCAAGAAAAAGGAGAAGATGCCTGCCCCGAAGTTCAATCCCCCGGTGGTCAGGGACGATCCCGGTTGGGGCACTGAACCGGCTCCCGGCCGGAATCTGGATATCCCTGAAAAGGTATCGATCGACGAGATCGGTAAGAAGGACGATTCGAAGTGGAAGAACCTTTGATTCGAACATCCAATTCGTAATTATTACCGCATCGGAAAAAGGCGTTCTAACCCCTTCCATATCTCATAAAAACTAATGAAGTGCGGGCACCGGGATTCGAACCCGAGTTCGAAGCTTGGGAAGCTCCAGTCCTAACCACTAGACTATGCCCGCCTGATGGCTACTACATCGCCGGCCGATTTTTATAGTTTATCACCCGGTGCCTGACGACATATCGGACATCACTTGTTAGCATCTCTCAACAGGTTCTCCAGTTCGGAGACGATCCTATAGATCATGGTGCGCCCGTGCATGGGGATGTTCGGGTCGTTCGCCAGATCATCCAACTTCCCTACGACTCCAGCAACCTTTACGTCCATAGCCTCGGTCGTCTGGCTCAACCGGCTCTTGGCCTCGGTGGCCCCTCTCCTGATATTCCTGGGAACGGAGGTATCCTCCGACAACTGATCCAATACGTCGATTATCTGATTGAGTTTTGTTTTGGCATCATATTCCATACAATCACCATCCTATTGACATCATTGAGACCGATATCGCACGACGCCCTAATCGGCGACGTACTTCGGTTCTCCATTTTCTTTGAATGTTGCTACTGCCATGAGGGTCTTGGTGTCCCTGAGTCCTTTGATGTGGGACAGGTCCTCTACTAAAAACTTCTTAAGATGGATATAATTCTGTAATTTGGCCTTCACCACAATATCCGTGTCCCCCGTCACCAGGAACACGTCCACGACCGGATCCAATAAAGATATGCTCTGGCAGACCTGGTCCGCGTCCCTTGTTTCTACCTTGAGAGTGATGATAACGGTTACTTCCTCATCGCCGTAGTATGAGGATAATATCGAGTTGTTCTCGTCCTGTTGCATACGCAACCCTCCTCAGCCACTAATGATATACCACCTAGATGGTCATACTATTTATGGCGTGGTGAAAAATCGGAATGATTCACATCACGTTTTCGAATTCCTCTTGCAGGTCGATGATGACCTGCTCCAGAACCTCTTCCAAATTTGGGCTCTGGTATTCTCTAAGGCCTCCGAGCTCGCTTTGCACTCGTGCTATGAAATTGTTGTTATCTTTAAGGAACTCAACATTGCAAAGAGACTCTTCCATGGTCATTCACCCCAGTCCAACATCTCGTGAACGTTGGTCTGTTCGAGCGAATGCTTGGTTCCCTATATAATAATTGTCTTGGAATGTACTTTTGTAGAGCCAGTTATCTGGATGAAATAATATATTCACTATTATAAATATATAAAATTATGGAAGTATCTTCTCCATGTAATGGGCGGGACGATCCTTCCCAAAATAATTCGCCAAATCTCCTTTAATCTGATAACCAAACGATTCCAGTGGGAGCATGGTCTCGCTCCTTGGGTCCACTTCTAAAGTGATCTTCACCGTTCCCGCTCGGCGAGCAGCCTCTTCTCCAGCCTGCAGCAGTTCGGTAAGTGCTGTGCCTAAAAGCATCAGCAGCCGGCTCTTGCCGCCCTTCCCTTCATGATAAAGGACCATCGCTGAATCTCCGGCCACGTGCACAGTGAAGTCCGGGGCCATCGTGAACATTTCCAGCACGGACAATGAGAAGGAGGGTCCCCCGAGGAGGTTCTCCTTTCCCTGCATCCATTTCAGATCACTAAGTTTTGCCGTCTTCACCTTCGCCATTTCACTCCTCCAGATGCTTGACCATCATGTTCGCGTCAGACCCCTTTCCGTAGTAGTTACGGCAACGGGCCAACACCTTATACCCCTCTGAAAGGTAAAGGTCGACCGCCGCCTGGTTCTCGGGTCGCACGCATAGCATCACAGTCTCCGTCCCAGAATCGGCGATCGATCGTTCCACCTCCTGAATCAATCCCCGCCCTAGGCCTCTCCGGCGATGGAGGGGGGACACGGCCAGAGACAGAACCTCGACCGTATGATACGCGGGGGACGAACGGATCATGGCATAGGCGACCACCGCTCCCTCCGCTTCCACGATCAATGTGGTCACCAGAGGGTCATGGAGCAGATCCAGCACAAACGCCTCAGAGAACCGTTTTGGACCAAAGGCTCCCTCTTCCAATGCCATGAGGCTCGGCAGGTCATTGACACCCCCTGATCTAGTACGCACACTTCGAAATCCTTCCTTCCGGTATATCCATTTGCCCCCATACGACCGAAATTATGGAATACATAGATGCCGTTCTTTACAGGCCAGGTATTTATTATGAAGTCCTTTTCGAGCATTCGCTCGCTACTGGGTACCCCAGACCTCGACGGGCAGGTCATGTTGCGGGGATGGATATACCGCACCAGGAGCAGTGGTAAGATCGTTTTCACAGTGATACGCGATTCCACCGGAATAATGCAGATCACCATCAAGAAGGGCAACCTTCCCGATCAGCAATTTGAGGGGGCGCTATCCGCTTCCATCGAGTCTTCCGTGGAGATCATGGGAACGATACACAAGGACGAGAGGGCGCCTGGAGGTTACGAGGTACGGGCCTCATCTTTCAACATCGTCGGTACCGCTACGGCCTTCCCCATTACCGAATATCAGAGCGAGGAACTGCTTCTGGACAACCGCCACCTATGGATAAGGTCCCGGGAGCAGACCGCGGTGATGAAAGTGAAGGCGACCCTGCTGGCCGGGGCCCGGGAATGGTTGATGGAGAACGATTTCACTGAGGTTACGCCCCCGATATTCACCCAGAACGCCTGCGAGGGCGGTGTGACCCTGTTCAAACTGAAATACTTCGATCGCGAAGCTTTCCTAAGTCAGAGCGCCCAGATGTACCTGGAATCTCTAGTATTCTCATTGGAGAAGGTTTATTCCATCACCCCCTCGTTCCGCGCGGAGAAGTCCCGAACATCTAGACACCTTACCGAGTACTGGCACATGGAATTGGAGGAGGCTTGGACGGACAACGAGGGCAATATGAGGATACAGGAGGAGCTCGTTTCGGCCATGGTGTCCAAGGTCCTTAAGGAGAGGAAGGAGGAGCTGGGGCTGCTTAAGCGGGACGCGGAGCCCTTAAAAGCGGTAAAGGCTCCCTTCAAGCGGGTGCGTTATTCAAAAATGATCGATCTGCTGCAGGAAAAGGGATTCGAGATCACCTACGGTTGTGACCTGGGGGCATTGGAGGAACGATCCATCACCGAAGAGGAGGTCGCCCCGGTGTTCGTGACCAATTATCCTAAGGAATGCAAGGCCTTCTACATGAAGGAGGATGAGGATGATCCTCGGACGTACAAATGCGCCGACCTCTTGGCTCCGTTCGGGTTCGGGGAGATCATTGGAGGCAGTGAGAGGGAGACGGACCTCAACAAACTTTTACAGCGTCTTGAGGAACAGGGCATTCCCGAAGACCCCTATCGTTGGTATCTGGACCTGAGACGCTATGGTTCCGTGCCTCATTCCGGTTTCGGTCTGGGGGTGGAACGCATCGTGAAATGGGTATGTGGGTTGGAACACATCCGGGACGCCATGCCCTATCCCAGGACGGTCTCTCGGGTCTATCCCTGAAGTTTGCGGGCCAGGTCGCAGTAGAGGCGGTAGGCGCTCTCCAACTGGTACCTTTCCACGTACTCGTCCTTGGTGTGGGCCATGCCTGGGCTGCCAGGGCCGCACACGGCCACCAATGGGTTGATCGCTGAATAGACGGCCGCCTCGGTGGCATATGGTACGGTTGTAAGTTCACCGGCTCCACAGGCCAGCAGCTCTTGTATCAAAGGGGTATCGGGAGAGGTCTCGAAGGCCGGCAGTTCGTACTGCATCACAATGTCGTAGGTCTCCCCCTCCAAGGTGCGCATGATCCTCTCACGGACCTCCCTTGCCGTCAATGGGTAGGGGTAGCGGGCGTTTAGATGTGCTTCGCACCTCTCGGGCACTATGTTATTGCGCGTGCCCCCGTTGATGGTCGAGACCACCAGGGTAAGATCATCAGTGGGACCTTTCGGCACCCTGAGCATGGGGGCCAGCCGGTCTAGCAGGTGGGTCATGTGCATGATGGCATTGTCACCCTTCCAAGGCATACTGGCATGGGCGGCGATGCCGTGCGCTGTCAAGGCCAATCTGGATACGCCCTTCTCCTTCCAGGCGACCCGCAGGTCGGTGGGCTCACCGACCAGTATTCCTTTGGCCATCCTGACCTCCGGGCGTTTGGTCAGGAACTCCGCACCGGTCATCAGCTCCTCCTCGTCAGTGGTGATCAGCAGGTAGAACGGCACTCCCTCGTCCTTCAGGGTACGGGCGGCGGCCAGCATGGCGGTCGCTCCCCCCTTCATGTCCGCCGCTCCCAGTCCATAGATGCGCCCCGCTTCGACCTCACCGTCGTCCCTGGTCCACGCGTTCCCGGCAGAAACCGTGTCCAGGTGGGCCGAGAAGGCAATTCCGCCTTCGCCATGGGCGGCGACCAGGGCCGGGCTGTCCGGTACGCCTCCGGTGACGATACGCAGGTCCATTTCCTCCAACTTGGCCCGTACCAGCTCGAACAGTAACTTCTTTCCTTCGTTGGTATCACTCCGCAAGTGGAGAAGCTCGATCAGATCATGCATCAATTCGCTGGACAAGTCATCACTTCCGATAGAAAGGAGTCTCCACCACCTGCGCTGGCACATGTTCATTGCGGATGGAGATCGCCAGTTCCGTTCCGATGCCAGAGAGGTCCTGGGGCACATAGCCCATGGCAATACCAACGCGTTTGCAAGGGGACATGTTGCCGCTGGTAACCTTTCCAACGACATTCCCGCGATGAATTATATCATAACCGTGCCGGGGGACCCCCCGGCCCAGAAGTTGCAACCCCACCAGGACCTCATAGGGATTCTCCTTCTGTCGCAAAAGAACGTCCCGCCCGATGAAATCATGGTCCAGTTTGACCACCCAGGGGGGGCCGGTCTGCAAGGAGGTCTGCCTACCATCAAAGTCAGTTCCAGATAAAAGATAACCCATCTCCAGGCGCAAGGTGTCCCTGGCCCCCAGACCGATCGGTCTCAGGTGTCCCTCTCCCTCTGTCAACAGCCTTTTCCAGAGCCAGGTGGCGTTCCTATCCTCCACCAGTACTTCGAAGCCGTCCTCTCCAGTATAGCCTGTGCGACCGATGTAGCAGCCCACCCCCTTTCCGGTCTGAGGTAGTAGGTCCTCAAGAAAAGTCGAGTCCGGTCCGTTCATGAAGGCGAATCGACCTTGGAAGCGTTTCATGCTAGTAAGATCGCTGGAACACAATCGTTGCAGGATCCCCGGGGCCAGTGGTCCCTGGACCGCGATGCAGGCCAGTCGGGTGGACAGGTCCACCACCTCCAATCCCTCGGTCCTGCTCTTCACCCATTCGCGTACCCGGTCCACGTTGGAGGCGTTGGGGACCATGAGATACTGCCCCTCGGCCATATGATAGTTAATGACGTCGTCGATGATGTGGCCATCATCATTTAGCAGGTGTCCGTAGACCGCCTTGCCCACCGGGGCCTTGCCCAAGGGATTGGTCAACAATCCATCCAATTGTCGAGCGGCGTCCGGTCCGCGAATAAGCAGATCTCCCATATGGGAAACGTCGAAGATCCCGGCTTGACGACGGACGATACCGTGCTCCTCGATGATGCCAGTGTATTGAATGGGCATCTCCCATCCTACGAACTCGACCATCCTGGCTCCCAGGGCCAGATGTTCAGGGTAAAGCGGGGTCCTCTTCATATGTTCATTTCCACAATGGGGTGCAAATTATCAAAACCTTTCCGTTAATGGGCGCCAAGGCTCTCCTCCAGCCTGACGCGTACCACCTTTGCCGGAACGTCCGGCAGGGAGATATAGGTCGTCCGTCCCCCGCTCTCCTCGTTGGCCACACGGGTACCGACCAGCCCTTGGTTGGAGAGGTCCTGTAGGTAGGACCAGAACATGGTATGCCCTCTGGCCTTCTCCCCGTATTCTTCCGCTACGATGTGATACACCGCCTCCGCCTCTGGAGTACGTACGTACGCCTGGTCCTTGATGCTGCGCGCGACGGCTAGCAATACCATCTTGCGTTGCTTGTCCAGGTCTTCGATCTTGGACTCGGTGACCACGGAGTACGTCAGCGCCTTGGCGCCCCGTACATGTTCTGGAGCTAGATGTTCAGCGCCTTCCTCCTCGCCCAGCATCCCCGCCTTATCCAGCAGTTCAATGGCGAAGCGGGCGTCGCCGAATTCGGAGGCGATATCGGCCATCAGGTCCAGTGAATCCTGTCGCACCGCCCCGGGGAAGAAGGCCAGGTCCGTCCTAAAGCGCAGGATGTCCGAAAGCTCCTTTATGCCATACCGATCGAAGCGGATGGTGTTGGCCCGACGGAAGGTGGATGTGGATGCCGCATCCAGCATATCCAACACGTTCTTCTGTGAGATCATGATGACCGACATTGACGGTCTACCTCTCACCACCTCCTCATCGAAGCGCGTCAGTTGATAGATGATGTCGCTTGCCCCCTTCACCAACAGCACGTCAGCCTCGTCCAGAACTACCACCAGGTGCATGCGGCGCTTTTCAAGATGCTTGCGAATGGAGCGCAACATCTCCTCGGTGGAGAAACCTCTGTCTGGAAAGTTCTCGTCGAAATGCATGACGATGCGGCGAAGTACCGCAACCTCGGTTGAGCGCTGCCGGCAGTTGACGATGATATAATCCATCATCCGTCCCTTCTCATGGGCGGTCCTCATCAGGTCCAGGCAGAAGCGTTTTGAGGTGGCGGTCTTTCCCGTACCCACGCTGCCGATCAGGAACGCCGTCTGCGACATTATACCTTCCAGCACTGGGCGGAATATCATCTCCAGCTTCTCTAGCTGAGCCTCACGATGGCACAGCTTCTCTGGAACGTAATCGAATGAAAGCTTGGATTGGTCCTTGAACAGGCGTGGGTTGCGCATATCTTACTCCGACCTTCTCACACGAATGGGTCCGGAACAGGGGATCTAACCCCGTTCTTCCGATCTGTAAGCTAGCAGGTTCATGTACCGGGGGCTCGAGGCCACGTGCCTGGAGATGACCACATTCAGGTGGTTCTTCCTCTCTTCCTCTGAACGCGCCTCTGGTATATGCATGAGCACCACTACGCATACTCCGGCATCGGCCAGCTTCTTGAACATCTCCTTGGCCAATTGGATGGCGAACCGGAAGATGTCCTGGAGCTTCAACTGAACGGATAAGATGGGTGCGGCTCATAAATTGATTTCTGTCCGCCGGACAAAAGCTACGCTCGCAGTATGAAAAATATGAAAAAGTAAATGGTTTGAAAGGCCTGAGAAGGTTCGGTAACTGGAGACCGACCCTTTCTGGCTTTTTCAGCCGAACAGAGCGGAGAGACCGGCAGCGGCCTCTTCCTCGGTCACAGCTTCTTCTTCCTTGACTTCTTCCTTGGCCGGAGCGGCCGCGGCGGCCTGAGCCGGAGCGGCGGCAGGTGCGGCGGCAACCATCGCGGAGGCGATAGCCTCATCGATGTCGACACCCTCTAGGGAAGCGGTCAAGGCCTTTATCCTGGATGCATCCGGCTCGACACCGGCGCTCTTCAAGATAACGGCGACTGCATCCTCAGAAACCTGCTTTCCAGCGGCGTGAAGGACCAAAGCGCTGTATATGTATTCCATTTCCTTACCTCCTCAATCAAACAGAGAACTCAGACCAGCTGCGGCTTCTTCCTCGCTGACCTGTTCCTCTTCTTCTTCATTCTTAGCCTCTGCGGCCTTGGTTTCGCTCACCGGTTGGGCTGCGGGCACCGCAGCCATGCGGTTCTTAATCCTCTCATCTTCTAAACCGATGATCGAAGCCAAAGTCATCATTTGCGCATCCGCCTTGGCCAGGATAGCACCGATGCTCTCCCTGGTCGGGAATGCGCCAGCCACGCTCAAGGCCATCGCTTGGCGATATGCCTTGGATAGCAAGGGCGTGACAGTCTGAGGCGTAACGTAAGCTATAGACAAGCTCAAGCCTAGGGCGCTCCTGGCGGCCAACCCCAACATGTTGGTGTAGTAGTCCGCCGGTACATTTAGGACGTCCTTCCCGTAGAGCACTCCATCTTCGAAGGCGGCCCGAAGGTCCATGCCCACGATCATGGGTAGGATCTCCAGCTTGGCCAATACCTTGGCGACCTCATCCGGGACTGGCTCGCCCTTGGGGACGAGGACCTTGTCCTTCTTGATGATGATCTTCCCGGACTCTATGGCCGCGGGAATACCAGCCTTCTGCAGTTCGCCAATGATGGGGCCGGGTTTGAAGGGGGTGTCTCCCGCCTTCACCGCGATGTCCTCCGGCGCGATATCTCCGGTCTTGGCCGGGGCCGGGGTCTTGGTACCCTCCATCTGGCGGAATAGCTTGAACGGGTTGACGTCCGAAGTGACGATCGCGCACTGTCCGTCAACAATCGGCCTCAGTTGCTCCAGGCCCGGCCTCAGCTTGGCTGCCTCGGTGATCGCCAGGTCCATCAATGTGTTCCTGGTCATGCTCACGTTGGCCTTGCCGCGCAGTCCGGCGCGCATGGAGATCATCTGGGCGGCGGGAATGCCGTGCAGATCGACGATGCCGACAACGTGGCTGTGGGCCATGAGGTCCACGAGCTCCTGCACCCTCTCCCTTTTCCAATTCGCGACGTGTGCCATGCTAAGAACCTCCTCAAATCACCTTCTCGGAGGGTCCCATGGTGGTCTTCACGAAAGCGGACCGGATGTTCATGGTGCCCTTTTCGAGTCTGAGTCCCAATCTCTTGATGATCAGCTCGATGTTGTCAGCTATGTCTTCTGGCGTCATGTCCGCGGTCCCGACGGAGGTGTGGAAGGTCATCTTGTCCCTGCTCCTGATGAACACCGACTTGCGAAGGTTTTCTATCATGAGCTTTGGGTCCGCTCCCGGTGGGATGGGCTTGGGCATCTTGCCGCGAGGACCGAGTACGATACCCAATCTCTTACCGATAACGGGCATCAACGGGGCCTCCGCGATGAAATATTCAAACTCGTTAGCCATCTTCTTAGCCTGTTTCTTGTCGTCAGCGATGGTTCCGAGCTCTTCCACGGAAATGATCCTATCGGCCACTTCCTTGGCTTTGATCAGCATTTCACCGCTGCCGATTACACAGACCTTGATCGGCTTTCCCCTACCGTGAGGCAGAATGATGTCCTCCTGTATCCTGTTTTTGGGTATGGACAGGTCCACATCCTTCAGGTTGATGGACAGGTCGACCGTTTGCTTAAAATTGCGCTTTGGAGAATTCCCCAAGGCTTTCTTAACGGCCGTAATAGTTGATTTTTCTGCCAATTCGATCCCTCCTGTAGTTCCAACGAACCAACGAAGGTTCTCCTACAGTTTGGTGAGACCCCCTAATCACCCTACTATTTATAAAGATATCGTATTAAAAGAGAAAAGAAAATGTTTTACTGGAAAGGGTTTCAGGCTTTCAATTGGTCATCCCAGTTACCGGCCTTGATATCCTGTTGCATGTCCTTGGGCTCTTTGCCCTCGACAGTTATGCCGCAGGAGACGCAGGTTCCGATGACCTCTAACACCTGGGCTTTAATGTCAGCCCCGGTAAGCGAGTCCTGCTTCATGTGAGCGATCTTGACCGCTTGCTGAATGGTGATGTTCCCGGCCTTGGCAGCCTTGGGCGCACCAGCACCCTTCTCGATGCCCAGCTCTTTGAAGAGCAGGGCGGAGGTGGGAGGGGTACCGACCTTGATCTCGAAGGTCTTGGTCTTCTGGTCTATAATGACCTTGACCGGGACCTTCATGCCGATAAACCCTCTGGTCTTCTCGTTTATCGCGGCTACGACCTGAACGACATTGATCCCCGTGGGGCCCAAGGCGGGTCCAAGCGGCGGACCTGGGGTGGCCTTTCCGCCATCCACTAACACTTCGATAGTCTCTACCATTTTATCATCTCTCCTTCTCGAGGACCCTCACGCTGTCCCCGCGGACGGTGACAGGGATGGGCACGGTGGCCTCGAAAAGCTCTACCGTGATCTCTTCCTTGCTCTCGTCTATCTTCTGCACCCTGGCCTTCTCTCCTTTGAACGGACCGGCGACCAATTCCACCACGTCACCCTCCGAAATGCCAGAGACAAGGGGTTTGGGGGTCAGGAAATGCTCTATCTCTGCAAGATTGGTCTCCCCGTCCACCAATCCTTTGGCCTTGCGGACACCCCTACAGGTCTCCCTGACCAGGTCCGTGTTCATCGCTTCCATGAACAAATAGCCGTCAAGCTTTCCCGGGGCTAGCAGGGCGAATATGCCCTTGTCCCCGGTCTTTGCCTTTCCGGCCACACCGTCGGCCACAGCTCTTTCGTGCCCGATGGAGGTCTTAAGGATCAGGATGGACTGCATGGTGTTGGCGTAGAATTCCATGCTTCCGCTCTCCTGCCCCTCGGCAAAGACCTGCATCCGCATACGTACTTCATCGTCAATGCGGGCCCCGCGGGGGGACTCCGCCTCCAAGATCAATTCCTTTCCGCCGCCCCCGTCCATATTGAAAATCACTTCGGGCGAGGTCAGCTTGGCGCTCTCCCATAGCGTACCAGAGGTATCGGCGAGGCGCACATCCCATTCAGGGGAGTCCTCGGTACCGTAGTTGATGGTCAATAAGACCTTTACCTTTAGCTTGCCCGCTTGTCGGGGCTTGAGGACCAATTTCCAGACGGCCCGACTGCCTGCGGTTACCCTCTGGGATGTGTTCTCCCCGGATAGGGTGATCGGACCGTTCCCGTTCTGTGGGAATGAAGTTGCTTCTTGACCGTTCATATGCAACCCTCTTGAGTTTATACTTCAGCCGAGTAGGCCAGGGAGATATCTGATTATCAGATATATGGCGAATCCAAGCCCCCCTATGAGGGCAAGACCGAGACCGGTGATCAAAATGGTTTTAATGTATTCATCATTGGTGGGTTTCCTGGCCATCTTCAATACTCGGCCGTATCTGCCCCTCCCGAACCTCTTGACCCGTTCCTCGATCCTTTTTTGGATCTCCCAGGATTTTTCGACAATATCCATTTGTATGCACTCTTGAGTTGGCCCTAATCCTTCATTATAAATAATCCTTTCTTTACTTTATGAAGTCGACCGTCATCCCCTTAGGCATGGCGGACTCCTTCGGTCCGAGTATGAACTTGGACTTGACACCAGTGACAACGACCATCACTCTCATCTTGTTTTCCAGAGCTGGGTCCACGGAAGCACCCCAGATGATCCTGGCGTTGGGGTTGACCTTGCCCTGGATTATCTCAGCTACTTTCTCGGCCTCGCTGACGGTCATGTCCTCGCCACCGACGACATTGATGAGCACCCCGTTCGCTCCGGTGATGTCCACATCGATAAGGGGGGAGTTGATCGCTTCGTCTATGGATTGCTCCACCTTGTCCTCGCCCTCGCCCTCTCCCATGCCGATCATGGCCACTCCACCGCTCTTCATGATGGTCTTGAGGTCATTGAAATCAAGGTTGACCAGTCCGGGACGGGTGATCAGCTCCGTTATGCCTTTGATGGCCCTAACAAGAACCTCATCCGCCACTTTGAAAGCGGCGTTAATGGAATAGCGAGGCACCAGGTCCAGGAGCTTATCGTTCGGGATCACGATCACCGTGTCGGCCACCGATCTCAGCCGTTCCATTCCCCACTCGGCGTTCTCGGCGCGTACGGAACCCTCGGCCTTGAAAGGGGAGGTGACAATAGCGATGGTCAGTGCCCCCATCTCCTTTGACATCTGCGCTATGTAAGGGGCGGCTCCAGTACCAGTTCCGCCACCGAGGCCTGCGGTCACGAAAACGATGTCCGCGCCAGTAAGTGACTTGCGTACATCCTCCTCCGCTTCTCGGGCTGCCTCTTCGCCCACCTGTGGGAGCGCTCCAGCGCCCAATCCTCTGGTGCTTCTCCTTCCCAGCAGGATCTTTTTATGAGCTCTAGTGATCAGTAGGTGCTGTGCGTCGGTGTTGGCGGCGAACAGTTCCGCATCCTTGATGTTGGTGGCGTACAGGCGGTCGATGGTGTTGGAACCACCACCTCCACAGCCGATGATTTTAATGTTGGTCCTCAGGCTCATCAAGATCTTTTCAAGTTCTTCGTCCTCAGCGGACGAAGCCTTGAAAGAAGGCGCGCTGATCGAGTTCGCCGGACCGGCTCGGGACATAGCATCACTAATGAACGATTTCATGGAGGGGCCTCAAACGAACGTCGCTCGAGGCTCAGGCCCTCGGCTACCGCTCGTCTGAGAACGATGACGCAATGTATATGTTAAAGCATTTCGGTGCCAAACCCTTACAATAATATTATATTGTAAATAGTATTCCAACAATATTTGTTGAACTGGTAGTGTCAAAATAACCGAATAATAATTCCAAACGGAATATTATATTTGTTTGATGTAAATATAAATATACAAAAAGTAATGTTTATTTTACAAAAAGTAATGTTATATATTCAAAAAGTCACTATTGCTTTACATCAGGTGAAGGTTAGTGCGCAATCGTCTACGGGTCTATCGATCAATGACTAACTTGACGCAAAGGGAATTGGCGGAGAAGTTGGGTATAACCCGACAGACGATCCTCGCCATAGAGAAGGAAAGATACGATCCATCATTGAATTTGGCGTTTAAAATGGCCGCATTATTCAAGGTCTCGATAGAGGACATCTTTCAATATGGAAAATAGAATTAATACGGGGGATGGCCCCCGCGAAGATTTTACCGGATAAAGTCCAGATCGGCCTTGCGCAGCTTCTCGGTGTCGTTGGGCGTTCCCAGGATCTGCTTGGACTTGACCCCGGCCACCACGACCATCACCCTGATGGTGTGCTCCAACGCCGGGTCTACGGCCGCACCCCAGATTATCCTGGCGTTGGGGCTGACCCTCCTCTGCACTTCTTCAGCGATGAACTCGGCGTCCGAAATGGTCATGTCCTCTCCGCCTATGACATTGACAAGCACTCCGTTCGCTTCGGTTATATCCACTTCCAGCAAGGGAGAGCTCAAGGCGCGTTCGATGGCCTCCTTGGCCCGGTCCTCGGCATGACCATCGCTCTCTCCAAGTCCGATCATGGCAACCCCTGCTCCTTTCATTATCGTTCGGACATCGTTGAAGTCCAAGTTGACCAGGCCGGGTTTGGTGATAAGTTCGGTGATCCCTTTGATGGCCTTGGTAACGATCTCGTCCGCCACCTTGAATGCCTGATTTAGACCGAGGCGCGGGTAGAGCTCGATGAGCTTGTCGTTAGGTATGACTATTACTGTGTCGGCTGAGTTCCTCAGGCGCTGCAGTCCCCACTCGGCATTCTCCATGCGCATGCGCCCCTCGCCCTTGAAGGGGGTAGTGGTGACCGCGATGGTCAACGCCCCCATCTCCCTGGCCATCCCGGCCACGACGGCGGCGGCCCCGGTTCCGGTGCCTCCGCCCATGCCGGCGGTGACAAAGACGATATGAGCATCGGCGACACCTTTCCTAATCTCTTCCTCAGCCTCTCTGGCTGACTGTTCCCCAACCTGTGGGAGCGCTCCAGCGCCCAATCCCCGGGTGCTCCTGCGGCCCAGTAGGATCTTGTGTTGCGCCCTGGCGGCCAACAAGTGCTGGGCATCTGTGTTGGCGGCGTAGGTCTCCACCCCGGAGATGTTCTCTTCGGAGATGCGGCTGATGGTGTTCGAACCGCCTCCCCCCACGCCGAAGATCTTAATGTTCGTTTTCAGTTTCTGTAAAAGTTCTACCAGCTCAGCGTCCGTGGAATCCAACTGCTGGTATCCGAAATTCGGTGCGGCCTCCATCCTGACTGGGGCGGCTTCCTTCGCTAGAGCTTCCTCAACAAGTGATTTCATCATCCATCCCTTCCTCTGGCCACGGCCAAATATAGAGTTCTGCTCCCATATGATCTTTATATTAAATATTCTTGCTCCCCAGACTGACCGGGATAGATAATGATAGATAATTATAGATCCGAAATCTGATGATATCATCATGGTGTACCGCGTCTCGGTCGTTTTCGAAGGAAGGGTCCAAGGGGTCTATTTCCGTCAATATGCGCGGCAATGGGCACAGGTGCTCTCCATCAGCGGTCATATCAAAAATATGCCCGATGGGACGGTCAACGCAGTTTTCGAAGGGCACCGTCAGGCGGTACAAGAACTGATCAGAAAGCTCAAGAACGAACACCCCAAAGCCGAGGTGATCCGGATGGACATCAAGGTGGAAGAGCCTGAGGGATTAGAGGGCTTTCAGGTCCTGCACTAGAACTCTACGTCGTAGACCTTCTCGGGATTGTCCTTATTTATTTTCCAGAGGACCGATTCGTCGATACCCTTCCCCACTAGCTGACGCATCCTCTTCGGTACTGTGGTGATTGCCAGCACCGCCCCTGGACGTTCTGGGTCGTCAAAATAATCCGTTTCCAAAAGGAAACGGTCCCCTTTGCCAAAAGCCTCATTCACCGATGGTCTCGATGCCAATATTGAAGGATAAAGCCCCCGGCACTCCTCCGGGGTGATCAATGGCGTGCAGTAATGCTTCACAACTTTTTCTCTGGAGAGTCCGACCTTGTCCGCCATTCTTCCAAGGTCCTCCATGCTGTCAGGGGTGGCGCTCTCTGCATGGATGACCACCGGACAACCACACTCCTTGGCCAATTGCATTCCGTATGACAGAATATCGTTGGAAGCGGTCATGATCTCGTCCGACACTGGAAAATGAGGTCTCCCTATCTCGCCCAGTCCCACTGCCAATCCTTCACGGACCAGATCCGCTGCGCGGTCCATCCCGCCCTTCATGACCTCCACGGCCGCTTCCAAAGGCATGCGCTCGACCAACCCCAGAAGCTCTACCGGGTATGGCCCCAAGGTGACAAATGTACGTGCCCCTGCAGAACGCGCCTTCTCCGCGAGGCTCAGGGTGACCGCGTATGCCATCGAGAAATCGTCAGACGATCGGATGGGCACCTCGTCATAAGGCATGTGGCTGAGCACCAGATGGGTACCACCAACCTTTAAAAATTCTTTGACGGCCTCGACATTCCGGCCCGAAGGCTGGAGATGAATGTGATTGTCGAGGACCGGAAAGGGAAAAATCACTTCAACAAGCCCGCAGCCTTCAGTTCCTCAGTGATCTTGTTGACCGCTGCCTCTACATCCTCTTCCTTCTTTGCTCCGGTGCATACCAGCTTACCGGATCCGAAGAGCAGTACTACCACCTTGGGCACATCGATGCGGTAGACAAGTCCTGGGAACTGTTCGGGCTCATACTCCACACGCTCCAGTCCCAATGAGATGGCAATGGCGTTGAGATTGATCTCTTGTCCTAGGTCAGAGGAGGCCACGATGTTCTGCACATCCGGCTTTGGTTGCATCTTGAGCTTGATGCCCGCCTTCTCGATCTGCTTCGCCACCTTCTTGATGGCGACCTCAACTTGCTCCAGGCTCTTTGCGCCGGTGCACACGACCTTGCCACTGCGGAAGAGCAATGTCGCGGTCTTCGGGTCCTTCAGCCGGTATATCAGTCCAGGGAACTGCTCCGGTTCGTATTCAGCGCCATCCAAGGTGAGGGCGATGGTCTGCAGGTCAAGTTCTTCCCCTAATGTTGTGGAAGCCACGACATTCTCAATTTTTATCTTGGCCAATCGGGTCACCTACGCCAGGTTATTTATATACCCATTTATAAAGATTTGCGGTATTTCCTTATATTAGGAGAACCGGCAAACATGAAATCACAACACCGTGGGACGACCTGGGTTTAACATTAAAAGCGCAGGTCCTGGCCAGTCGCCAACATTTATATATCTTCAAGATTATCATCTATTTGTCTGACAAATATTGATTTATTGTCGGACGAAGTATGGTCAGGGCATTGGTATGAGCGACAGCGAGAGGATAACCGTTAGGATTCAAACGGATAAGTTAGGGGCATTACAGGCGCTCATCGATGGCGGTAAATACCAGACCATATCCGACGCCATCCGAGCGGCCATTGACTCCTTCATCGAGACGAACTTCACCCCTGATCACATTCAAAGGGTGACCGTAGAGCTGCCCAAGGTCAAGGTGGTGGAATTAGAGTCCCTCATCAGGGACGGTGATTCCGTTTCTATCGATGACGCCATTCGTAATGCGGTTCGGGAATACGTCCGCATGAGGTTGGAAAAAGCCGTGAGCGAGTTGAGGTGACCTCCCGGCCGGTCGCAGGAGCTGAGGGATGGGGTCGCGCTTCGAGGGGCTGGACGAGTCCGAGGTAGAGCTGCACGAGCTCAACATCCTGGTGGTCGGTTGTGGGGGAGGAGGATGCAATAGCATCACTCGTCTCAACCAGATCGGCATAGAGGCAGCTACGACGGTCGCCATCAATACCGACCAGAGGTCCCTCAAGGTCACGGAATGTCCCAATAGATTATTGATAGGCGCGGAGTACACCAAGGGTCTAGGTACCGGGGGTCGTCCTGATGTTGGCGAGGAATGCGCACTAAACGCATCGGTGCTCCTTTCCAAGATCTTCCAGGGAGTCGACCTGACGTTCATAATCACCGGTCTAGGTGGAGGTACTGGCACAGGCGCTTCCCCTGTGGTTGCCGACATTGCTAGACGATGCGGTTCAATGGTCATCACCATCGCCACCACTCCCTTCAGTTTCGAGGGCGCTACACGTCGAAATATCGCCCTGAAGGGGCTGAAGCGCCTCAGAGATGCGTCGAACAGCATGCTGGTGCTGGACAACGATCGTCTTCTGCACATGGTGGAAAACATACCGGTCGATCAGGGACTGGCGGTGATCGACCAGCTGATCTCTGAACTGATCAAAGGTACCGTTGATGTCCTGACCTTGCCTTCGCTCATAAATCTAGACTTCGCCGACCTGCGCACGATCATGGAGCAGGGTGGCGTGTCCACCATTCTCTACGGGGAGAACGCCGATCCAGAGGCCGTTGTCCGTGAAGCCATCGAAAATCCGTTGCTGGATGTGGACATTCGCGGTGGCACTGGTGCCCTGATCCACATAGCCGGAGGGAGCGGTCTGACCATGCGTCGTGCGAATCGCATCATCGCCAGCATCACCAAGGTCCTGGACGAGGATGCGACGATCAAGTTCGGGGTGCGCATGGAGGAGGAGATGGAGGGAAACATCCGAATGATCGCCATCATCACGGGAATCTCGGAGATGAGCGGTCCCTTCGCCCCCACGTTCGCTCCAGGGGACGATCTGGGAAAGGTACTGGGAAAGTACAGTCCGTGAATCACTTCTTCTTAATGATCTTGACCGCATCACCGAAAACGCCCATGATAGTATGGAACTCCCATCTGCTAGGTAATGCCCTTCCCATGATCCTGCGGAACATTATGGATGTCCGTTCTCTACGGAACTCCGGATAATCTATCGCATCCAGCAGATCGTCGAAGAACTGGATCAACCGTTCTCTCTCCGGTTCGCTGGCCTTCTTGGGCGAGCCGATGTGGATGGATCTCTGATATAGCTCGTACAGAACGATGCTGACGGCGTGGGAAAGGTTGAGGATAGGATATTCCTCATGCGAAGGTATGCTGACCAGAAGGTCGCATCGTGCCAATTGCTCCTGGCTTAGGCCCATGTCCTCCCGACCGAACACCAATGCTATCTTCTCCTCCACCCCCTCCAAACGGTCGGTGAACTCCTTCGGTGTCAGAGGTATACGTATGTAATGTTTCTCTCCAGCGGTCACTATGCCGCTGGTACCTACCACGTGGAAGCAATCGGCGATCGCATCCTCGAAGCTGCTGACGATCGTCGCCTCCTTCAATATGTAATTAGCGTGCTTAGCGCGCTTGAACGCCTCGTCCGTTAAGGTGCATGGGTTTACCATGCAAAGCTCACGGAAACCAAAATTGGCCATAGCCCTGGCCACCGCCCCGACGTTCCCGTCTACCCTGGGCTCCACGAGAACCACCTTGACCTCCGGCATCGTTCCTGGGACACCTCAGCCGTTATATAGAGATTTTCAGAAGACGACTGCAAAGGATTTAGTCCAGCTTTCGGATATCCGAGGCGTGGTCGGTAGGATCGCGGTTAAGTTCGCTTACGACGGGACAAAGTTCATGGGCTCCCAGAGACAGCCCCACGCCCACACCGTGGAGAGCGAACTGCTGGCCGCTTTAAAAAATATCGGCGCCATTTCCTCCGTGGACGAGAATCGTTTCCGTGTCGCCAGCCGAACCGACCGGGGGGTCAGCGCCCTGGGGAACGTGTTCGCTATAGATACGAACTTCCGTCGGCAAGAGCTGCTGCGAGCGGTTAACGCAGTCTGCCGGGACGTGTACTGCATAGCACTGGCGGAAGTTCCAGATAATTTCTCCCCCCGTCGCGCCCGTGGTCGTTGGTATCGTTACTACCTGCCGTATCGTGGGCATGACCTTTCCCGAATGTCCATGGGGGCCCAGGAGTTCGAAGGCGAGCACGAGTTCCGTTTGTTCTGCAAGCCGGACGGCAAGATTACCCTGCGTTCCTTGAACTCGGTCAAAGTGGAACGCATCGGCGACATGGTGGTGATCGACCTTCAAGCCAGGGAGTTCATGCGCAACATGGTCCGAAGGATCGTATCAGCGCTGGACCAGGCGGGACAAGGCAAGGTGACGTTGGAAGAGATCAGGACCGCCTTGCGAGGAGAGGGACGGTCCATGGGGACGGCCGAGCCGGAAGGCCTGTTCCTTATGGACGTGGACCACGGCCTGGAAATGAGCGGCAGCTCGTTCGGACCGATGAGGGAAAGGGTAATCCGAGAAAAGGACCAGGCTTGGTTGCGATGGCAATTCAACGATCTATTATTGAAAAATACTGGTATGGACGTTAAAAGGCTTGGAAAATGATATTTAACCTTAATTGTAGCATGCTCTCCCCCTCTTGATATACCCTGGTATCATTTGTTCCTTTATCCTCATGTGATTGGAGAAGGTCCGCGGGGAGCGAGGGGGCCACCTCGGGCCCCCTCGACATCATCTTTTGTACCCGCAGTCTATTCATGTGGGATGATCATCGCTTTGACCGGAACGCCCGGCACCGGCAAGAGCACCGTGGCCCGATCCCTATCATCTCAAGGTTGGAAGGTATTGGAGATCAACGAACTTGCCAAGAGATACGGGCTGCTGAAGAGCAAGGACATGACCCGGGACAGCTTTGAGCTCGACCCGGACGATCTGCAGCAGGCGTTAGTGCAGGAAGGCATCGGAGAAGGAGTGCTGGTGGGGCATTTTGCCCATCTCCTGGATGTGGACATGGTCATCGTACTGCGCTGCCATCCGTCCAAACTCGCGGAACGGCTCGCCGATCGTGGATGGCCGCTGGCCAAGGTGAGGGAGAACGCGTTGGCCGAAGCCTTGGACATCATACTGGCCGAATCGATGGACGGGGAAGCTCCGGTCTTTGAGATCGATACCACCGAGATGACACCTGAGGGGGCAGCGGAGGCGACATTGTCAATACTGGCCGGGGAAAATGAAAAGTACGCAGTTGGAAATATCGACTGGAGCGAGGAGGCGTTGCGATGGTGTTAGACGCGAAGAGGGACAAGGTCAACTTCATCATGGATCCGATAGCCAACGTCTTCAAGGGGGTGCATCCCGACATCATATCCTTCACCGCTTTGGGGCTAGCAGCTCTGGCGGGAGTGGGCATTTACTTCTCATACGATCACTGGCAGTTGCTGCTGCCATTGTCCGCCTTCCTGGTGATCATCAGTGGGTTGTTCGACGGGCTGGATGGTAAAGTGGCTCGTCTGGCAGGGAAAGCGAACAAGCGCGGCGATTTCCTGGACCACGTTCTGGACCGGTACGCCGATGTATTAATGATCGGGGCCGTGGCCGTGAGCGCCTGGTGCAGTCCATACCTAGGCATGATGGCCATAATCGGTGTGCTGCTCACCAGCTATATGGGTACCCAGGCCCAGGCCGTAGGTGTCAAGCGCATGTACGGGGGATTGTTGGGTCGGGCGGACCGCATTGTTCTCTCCTTCGTCATACCTTTAGTCCAATTCGTCATGATGCTCCTCGGCTACCGGGAGATAGGGATAATGGGATTCGAGGTCAACGCCTTCGAGGTCATGATGCTGTGGTTCGCCGTGGTAGGGAACCTGACCGCGGTGCAAAGGGCGGCGATCACCTGGAAGGGGTTGAAGGGGGCGTAGCGTCCTTCTCGACCTTCTTCTCCTTTCCCTTGTCATAGGAACGTATTCTGTAATATGTCAGGGGATGTTGGACCCGTCTCCCGTTGCACAGTTCATCTGGCTCGAAGCACAGTCCGGTCGTCCTCATGGTGGCGCATTCTGGCGGTGTGTATCTCTTCCCTAGGCCGTCACCAGTGATATGCCTGACCTGGTACGCCGTCTTGGAGTGATCGAAGTCCGGGGAACTGCAGAACAGCTTGATGATATCGTCCACTGGCATTCCTATGAAGCTAAGGAAGCTGGTCAATGCGAAGCGCCCCGCGTGTGGCATGTTCTGCCCCGCCTGCGCCATGGCCACCAACTTCTTCATGCATGGGGGGAACTTTAAAATGCTTACTTCGCCGAAGCCCTCTCCCCGATACTTCTCCTTGAACTCCTCAAGGGCAGCGACGATGTCTTCCAGCTCATTTTCGATGGCCGTGAGAAGCTCATCGTTCACCGGTAGCGGTAGATCGTCCTCGATCCTCTCGTTCAAGGCCTGCTCCAGCACCCGCACGAACTTGTTCTTTTCCAGTTGGACGTAACCGGATCTGAGGTCCTGATTCACCAGCTTCCATTCCGGCCCCCTCAGTCCGGATGTGTAGTTCAGGAAATCAGTGAAATGCATGCGCAAGGCGTTATCGCCACGCACCGCCTCCACTTCCAGTTCACCTGCCAGGAAGACGACCATTTCCATATCCTCCTTGCGCAGGCGCTCATTAAAGGTTTTAGCTTCGGCCAAAGCGTAGCGTCGCACCAGGACGTCATCCCCAATGCAGGAGACCAGTATCCGAGCGTAAGGGTAGCTCAGTATCTCCTGCACAGCCTCATCCTCAGAAGTGACAGGATTGTTAGGCACGGTCAGATCGCTGATGGCCGAGAGCACTCTGGCCTTTCCTCGTCTCCGGGCCTCGGCCATGGTGGTGTGTTTCAGAAGATCGTCCAGTCCCAGCTCTCGCTCCTTTACGAAATGGGTGGCGTCCTTAAGGAACGGATAGCGAGCGAGGGCGCGAAATTCCATGGCCGGAACCTGATTCGCTTTGCCTCTATTTAGGATTGGACTTGATCGAACATGAGGAACTTCAGAACAGAATCGGCGATACGGGGGTCGTCCAAGGCCTTCCGGAGGTCCGAACCATCCTTGAGCGGACGGGCGTGGAACAGCCTGATCGCTCTCTTGCGTCCCAATCCAGGCAATGCCTCCAAGGCGGCGATGGGGCAACTGTTGACGTTCAATGGATAGGTCACACCGCTGATGCTGCGGAAACCGTGCCCTACCACGGCCACATCGACGAACTTGTTCAGATCGACCGGGTGCGGTATCCCGACCAACAGTGGATATGTCCCTATCTGACGGCCGAAGGTCACCTTCCCCTCCCTGATCTCAGTATAGATCCCTCGGAGCACTGTGCCCACCGGTACCAGGCGCTCCAGCATGGGCCTGTCGATCTGGGTTCGTACCTTCTCCTTGAACTTCAAGAAGGCTGAATGGCTCACGGTCTGTGGGAACTCCCTGCGCACAGGCATGACCTGCCGGATGTTTATGCGGCGGAGGAGCAAACCCTCATCAAGGATATTCTGCAGGAAACGTAGGTCCAGGTCCAATGAGGTGGGCGTTTCCCCCATCAGGCCGACCAGTACATTGATGCCCGGCAGCAGGATGGGCATGCCGTTGCTTCCCCTCTCCCCGCCCAAACGGTTGATGGTCCGAACGGACCACAGCACCTCCTCCGGGGTGGCGTTCAGATTGTTCATCCTGACCACCTCGGGGTCCGCGGTCTCCATCCCCAGTGCCAGAACGTTCCCTGGGGTGCAGTGTCTGACCAAGGAGCGTAGGATCATCTCTGTTTCCTCTGGGTGCCGGGCCATAACCGCCGGGTTGGCGTTGTCCACATGCAATATATCGGGTTTGAGCGCAGATACCCCCGATAGCAGCTCTTCCAAGGCCTTCGGGTTCGGTCGGGGGCAGTCAGTCCCGTCCAGTTCGGCCTTGTAGGATATGATGCAGGTCTGAGAGCCTAATCTGAAATTGACGACACCCCTCTCCCTAAGGGCCCGTACCTCGGCTACTATCGCCCCAGGCTCACGGCATATTGGACGACCTTTTAACGGCTCCACGCAGAATGAACAACCTCCGTTCACGTAGCGTACGCAGCCTCTATACGTCTCTATCTCGGCTATCAACGGTTGGGGATGGTCCGGATGAGAAAGGACGCAATCCGCTCCCAGCATCATCCAGCGGTCCCATTCCTCCAATTCCCTCCAACGGTCCTTGGCCACGCCTTTCTCTAAAAGGTCAAAGGTGGCGGAGGCCGGGTCTAGGTAATGGGCACGATGGAACCGGTCCTTCAAACCCGGGTCCAGGGCCGCTGGTCCTCCCAGAACTGTCTCTCCCCTAAAATTATCGATCAGTTGGAACAGTTCGCGGTGGGAGGCCGGCATGCCGCGCAAATAGCGCCCAGGTACAGACATTCCAGATAGGACGACCAATAGATCGACCTTTGGCATTGAGTGGCCATGACGCCATTGGTCAATGGTCATGTAATGGGGCGTGTTTCCGGAATCCTTCACCGCTCCGAACACCGCCCTTACCATGGGGTGGATGTAGGGAGGAACTCCCAATGAACCAGGCTCGTCAATGTAGCCGTCGAATATCAGGACGTCGGACATGTACTCGCCGCTTGAAAATAAAGGAAGGGGGGCCTCGTTCGGCCGGAAAACGGACTATCAGAGCAAAGTGATCTGTTCGGTCACAACGTTCTGAATTCCCGGAATGGCGCGCAAGGTTTCCTCGAGCGTGTCGATGAGTCCCTCAGCGTCCTCCATGACGAAGACGGCCTCCAATTTCTTAAGTCCAAAGGCCATGGGGAGGATGTCCGCCTTGGCCACTTTGATATTGGCCGAAACGATCCCTGGCAACTTCGTTAGCAGGGTATCGAAATCGAAATCGGTATCCTCGGGCATGAGGGTGTACGTAGCTGCTACGGTTCCCATTCCAATCACCCTTAAGGTCCGACGAAGCCGCACTTCTTACATTCGTACTTGACGCTCTGGTCACGGCATTGGGCGCAGCGGCCTATCTCTTCAACACCACATATCGGGCACTTGAAGAAGGTGATGCCATTGCCCACCAGCCGAATTCCGCATGAATTGCAAACCTTTTCATTCTCCATAGGTCATCGCTTTGTGCAGGATTATAGTCCTTATATATATACGTGATTCTAGAAAAAGGGTACGCGTCGAGTCCCTATCTGGGTCCCGAACAACCAGAAATCATTGGGTGATAGTAATAAGATCGCCGGCAATAAAATTTGTTATTATAATATATAATTAAGTTTTGCGCAAGTTCTTATACATTACTTTGATTATGGGGATATTAGTGGAATCATCCGGGAGGTCCAAGGCGATCGGCGTGCCTAAACGACCTCGATTCTGTGGTGGATGGGAAATCTTAAATAATACAAGGATTTACTCTCTCGTTCACACGCCGGCACTTACTTACCAATGGGCCCGTAGCTCAGCTAGGTTGGGCCTTCGGTGACGAAGGTCCCTAGAGAGAGCATCTGGCTTTTAACCAGGTGGTCCGGGGTTCGAAAGGTACGCGGTAATTCCGTGTATGCGGAAATCCCCGCGGGCCCGCTTGGGTAGGTGAAAATATATGCAGACCGAAGTATCCAAACCCCGTTCCCGATGCATTTTTACAAGGTCGACAATTGGTGGAGGAACAGTCCGGTTTCTGCATGGTATGAGGTGATTCATTTGGAGGAGTCCGTACCATTTAACGTATTGAGCCACAAGATGGTTCCAGTCCATGAACTATTGAGCGACGAGGAAGTGGATAAGGTCCTGAAACGGTTGAAGGTGACCCGGGACCAGCTTCCTAAGATAAAGGAAAACGATGCCTGTATCAAAATGCTCGAGAAGGCCATGGGTAGGAGCATCCCGGAAAGGAGCATAGTGAGGATAGTTAGAGACAGTGAGACCGCCGAGATAGCGGAAATCTATCGTCTCGTTATAAGAGGGTGAATTTAGTGAGGGACCTCGTCGAACTTTATTTTAGAGAGAGCAGCATAGTCAACCATCACATCGCAAGTTTTAATGATTTTCTAGCAACGCAGGAAAACCCCAACAGTCGTATGCAGAAGATCGTGGACAACGTTCGGGTGTCGGCCGAGGACCCCGAGAGAGGGTTGATCACGCTGGACCCAGAAAAGACAGACGGCAGGGTCATCCAGATCCGCGTCGGTCGTCGTCGCGATGAAAAGACCGGGCACGTGGACCCGCTCATCAAACCTACCTTGCACATCGATAAGCCGATGGTGCGTGAGGCAAACGGTTATGTGCACCCCATCGACCCCATGGAGGCACGCCTCAGGAACCTCAATTACCTATCACCCATCTACCTGGACTTCACAATAATCGAGGACGGCCTGGAGAAGGAGCCTGAACGGGTTCACATCGGTGACCTGCCCATCATGGTCAAGTCCCGTAAATGTAACATTCACAGGGAGCGTCTCGAAGAGGACTACGAACTCGATGATGAGAAATATGGCGCCGAGCTGATGAAGAAGGGCGAAGACCCCATGGACTCTGGTGGATACTTCATCATCGGGGGCACCGAGAGGGTACTGATCACCCTGGAAGACCTTGCACCCAATAGGGTAATGGTCGAGCTCAGCGAGCGCTACGGGACCAGCATGGAAGTGGCCAAAGTGTTCTCCCAGAGGGAGGGACACCGTGCCTTGACATTGGTAGAGAAGAAGCGCGACGGCATGCTCATGGTCACGGTACCCGCGGCATCCGGGCAGATACCCCTGGTTGCCCTAATGAAATCCCTGGGCATGGAGAACGACCAGGAGATCTATGAGGCCATTGTCTCCGCCCCAGAGATGGCCAACATCGTTTACGCGAACCTGGAAGAGATCCAGGACCCCAAGGTGTATGGGCCGACCGGTATTTTCAGCACCGAGCACGCCTTGACATATCTGGAAAAGAAGTTCGCCACTGGCCAGGCCAAGGAGTACAGGGTGAAGAAGGTCGAGTCCATCATCGACCGCTCCCTGCTACCTCATCTGGGCGATATCAAAGAGGACCGCCTTAAGAAGGCCATATTCCTGGGCAGGATCGCCCGGTCCGTGTTGGAGCTTTCCCTGGGAAAGCGAAAGGAGGACGACAAGGACCATTATGCCAACAAGCGCCTGAAACTGTCTGGTGACCTCATCGAGGACCTGTTCCGTGTTTCTTTCACCAACCTGATGAAGGACCTTAAGTATCAACTGGAGAGGTCCTACGCCAGGAAAAAGGACCTGCGTATTAGCAGCGCCATACGCCCCGACCTCATGACCCACCGTCTTTTGCACGCGTTGGCCACCGGGAACTGGGTCGGCGGAAGGGCAGGTGTGAGCCAGCTACTGGACCGCACCTCCAACATGAGCACCCTTTCCCATTTAAGAAGGGTCACATCGTCCCTTACCCGTAGCCAGCCTCACTTCGAAGCTCGTGATCTGCATCCAACTCAATGGGGTAGACTGTGCCCGAACGAGACTCCGGAAGGACAGAACTGCGGTCTAGTGAAGAACGCCGCTCTGATCATTAACGTCTCCGAGGGTTTCCGTGAGGAGGACGTCACCTTCCTGCTCAAGGACCTGGGCATACACGAGGTCAAGGGGCAGCAGATGGCCGGTACCCGTGTCTACGTGAACGGGGACCTGAAGGGTGTGCACGATAACCACGTCTTCTTGGTCAGTGAGATGAGGAACCGCCGCCGCTCCGGATTGCTCTCGGACGAGATCAACATCCGCTATGTCGAGGAGATGGACGAGGTCATCATCAACTGCGATGAAGGCCGATTGCGCCGTGCACTACTCGTTGTAAAGGACGGAAAATTGGCCCTCACAAGAAAGCACATCGAGGACATCCGTGTGGGCAAGGTGCACTGGTCCGATCTGGTCCGTGAAGGAGTGCTGGAATGGGTCGACGCCGAGGAAGAGGAGGACACCTTCATCGCCGTAGAACCTTTCGAGGTGCCCCGAAAGTGCGTCAATTGCGAGCGAGACCTCTCGCCCCTGGATATGGACTGGATGAACCCAGGCACATCCGATGCGAAGGCCGAGCTGAAGTGCAAGCACTGCCACGAACTGATGAAGGTCGATTTCATACTCAATAAGAACCACACCCACATGGAAGTGGATCCCATGGTCATCCTAGGGATCTGCGCCGGAATGGTTCCGTATCCCGAGCACAATTCTTCTCCGCGTGTCACCATGGGCGCCGGAATGGCCAAGCAATCATTGGGACTGTCGGCGAGCAATTACCGAAAACGCCCGGACACTCGCGGGCACATTTTGCACTACCCGCAGAAGCCGATGGTCCAGACCAAGTTCATGGACTTCGTGTCCTTCAATGACCGCCCAGCGGGTCAGAACTTCGTCGTGGCCGTACTGTCATACCACGGTTACAACATGGAAGACGCCCTCATTCTCAATCAGAGCAGCGTGCAACGCGGTCTGGGACGTTCTTCTTTCATGAGGACCTATCGAACCGAGGAACGCCGCTATCCCGGTGGTCAGGAGGACCATTTCGAGATCCCATCGCCAGACGTCAGAGGGGCAAGGACCGATATGGCCTACAGCAACCTGGGCGAAGATGGGTTGATCTCCCCGGAGACCAAGGTTATGGGAGGCGACGTCCTGGTGGGAAAGACCTCTCCCCCCCGTTTCGTGGAGGAGGAGGATACGAACTTCCTCACGCCGCAGAAACGCCGGGAAACGTCGGTGATCTGCCGGTCCGGTGAGACTGGATGGGTGGACAGCGTCATGCTCACGGAGTCGGAGAACGGCTCCCGGTTGGTGAAGGTCAAGGTCAGGGATGAAAGGGTCCCGGAACTGGGGGACAAGTTCGCCTCCAGGCACGGACAGAAGGGAGTGGTGGGACTGCTGGTCCCCAGCTCCGACATGCCCTTTACCGCGGACGGGATCATTCCCGACCTGGTGATCAATCCCCATGCCATTCCTTCACGTATGACCGTGGCCCATGTGCTGGAGATGATCGGTGGCAAGGTAGGCGCCCTCGAAGGACGCCTGGTGGACGGTACCGCCTTCAGCGGAGAGCGCGAGGACGCTCTCAGACAATCTCTGGTGGAGTCCGGGTTCCAGAAGACCGGCCGCGAGATCATGTACGACGGTATCACCGGTCGAATGATCCAGGCGGAGGTATTCATCGGGGTGATCTACTATCAGAAATTGCACCACATGGTCTCCGGCAAGATGCATGTCAGGAGCCGCGGCCCGGTGCAGATATTGACCAGACAGCCTACTGAGGGAAGGTCGAGACAGGGTGGTCTGAGGTTCGGAGAGATGGAGAGGGACTGTCTGATCGGTCACGGTGCGGCCATGGTCATAAAGGACCGGTTGCTGGACGAGTCTGACGGTACCTATCAATGGGTTTGCGGCAATCCCAACTGTGGCCACATGGCCATGCTTGACGCCAAAGGCTCGTTGCGTTGCACGGTATGCAACAACAACACCAACGTGCACCTCATTCAGACCTCGTACGCTTTCAAGCTGCTTCTGGATGAACTGCTTTCGCTTGGAGTAGCCATGCGTTTACAACTGGAGGATTTAAGATGATGCGGGGAGTATCCAAGAGGATCGGATCGATCAAGTTCGCCTGCATCTCGCCGGACGAGGTCCGCCGAATGTCGGCCACCAAGATAATCACAGCCGACACCTACGACGATGATGGATTCCCCATCGAACTGGGTCTGATGGACCCTCATTTGGGGGTAATCGAGCCCGGCCTGAAGTGCAAGACCTGTGGCCACAAGGTGGACGAATGCCCCGGGCACTTCGGCCATATCGATCTGGCCATGCCGGTCATCCATGTCGGTTTCGTAAAAGACATTAAAAAGCTGCTACAGTCCACCTGCAAATCCTGCGGTCGGCTGGTACTTACTGATGAAGAGGTCAGGGAGTACCGCAAGCGCATGGACATCATGGAGGAGCTGGGTAGCGACGCCATCGATATGAAGGAGTTCTCCAAGGAGACAGCCAAGGCCGCTGCCGAGAAGGCCCTCAGGGAAGTATGCCCTCATTGCGGTGCCGAGCAGAAAAAGATCACTTTGGATAAACCGACGACCTTCAGGGAGGATGGGCACAAGCTCACCCCCAAGGAGGTTCGTGAGAGGATGGAGCGGATAAAGGACGAGGACCTCATTCCTTTGGGAATAGACCCCAATGCCTGCCGCCCCGAATGGATGATATTGACCGCCCTGCCGGTGCCACCGGTAACGGTGCGTCCATCCATCACTCTGGAGTCCGGAGACCGCTCCGAGGATGATCTGACCCACAAGCTTGTGGACGTCCTCCGTATCAATCAGAGGCTTCGGGAGAACCGCGACGCCGGCGCTCCGCAGCTTATTGTGGAGGACCTGTGGGAACTGTTGCAGTACCACATCACCACCTACTATGACAATCAAACCTCGGGCATTCCGCCCGCCAGACACCGTTCCGGCCGTCCGCTGAAGACCTTGGTCCAAAGACTGAAAGGGAAGGAGGGACGCTTCCGTAGTAATCTGTCTGGAAAGCGTGTCAACTTCTCGGCTCGTACAGTGGTATCGCCAGACCCGTGGCTCTCGATCAATCAGGTGGGCGTTCCCGTGTTCGCCGCCCGCGAGCTGACCGTACCGGTCACCGCCACCAAGGACAACCTAGAGACGTTGCGGAACCTGGTAAAGAGGGGACCGACGCCGGTCAGTGAGAAATATCAGCCCGGGGTCAACTACATCATCCGTCAGGACGGTCGCAGGATCAGGGTCACCGACAGGAACGCTGAGACAGTGTCCGAGGGTGTGGAGATCAACTACATCGTGGAAAGGCATCTGATGGACGGAGACGTCGTGCTGTTCAACAGACAGCCGTCGCTGCACAGAATGTCCATGATGGCCCATAACGTCAAGGTCATGCCCGGCAAGACCTTCCGTTTGAACCTCTGCGTCTGCCCTCCATACAACGCTGATTTCGATGGCGACGAAATGAACATGCACGTGCTGCAAAGCGAGGAGGCTCGCGCAGAAGCGACCATCTTGATGAAGGTGCAGGAGCACATTCTCTCGCCCCGTTTCGGCGGACCGATCATCGGAGCTATTCACGACCACATCACTGGAACGTTCCTGCTCACCCATCGCAACAGCCACTTTGACAAGGCACAGACCTTGTTCATCGTCTCCAAGATGGGACACAACGAACTTCCCGAGCCTACAGTGGAAGATGGTGTTGAATACTGGACCGGAAAGGCACTGTTCTCCACCATATTGCCCAAGGACTTCAACACTCACTTCAAGTCCTCCATCTGTCAAAACTGCGATCACTGTAAGAAGGAGGGCTGCGAGTTCGATGCCTACGTGAAGATCAGGGATGGCAAGTTGTTAATGGGGACCATCGACGAAAAGGCCATAGGGTCCTTCAAAGGCAAGATATTGGACAAGATCGCCAGGGATTACGGCTCTGATATGGCCCGGGACTTTCTGGATGACGTCACTCGCCTCGCTATCGGTTCCATCATGGTCAGGGGATTCTCCACTGGTATCGACGATGAGGACATACCAGACGATGCCCGGAGACAGATCGAGGACAAGATCTCCAGCACCTTCAAGGAGGTGGACCAGTTGGTCGCCTCATATCGCGATGGTACCTTAGACCAGTTGCCGGGACGTTCCTTGGAGGAGACCTTGGAGGTCGAGGCCATGAAGAAGTTGGGAGAGGCCAGGGATGAGGCGGGCAGGATCGCCGGAAAACACCTGGGATTGGAGAACTCCGCGGTGCAAATGGCCAAGTCCGGCGCCCGTGGTTCCATGCTGAATCTTTCTCAGATGGCCGGGTGCATCGGGCAACAGGCCGTTCGTGGTGAAAGGTTGTCTAGAGGATACTGGAACAGGACGCTTCCGCATTTCCAGAAGGGAGATCTAGGCGCCAAGGCCAAGGGGTTCGTGGCAAATTCATACAAGAGCGGATTGACGCCCACAGAATTCTTCTTCCACTCCATGGGTGGCAGGGAGGGTTTGGTGGATACCGCCGTGCGTACCTCACGTTCAGGTTACATGCAACGCCGGTTGATCAACGCCCTGGAAGACCTCAAGCTAAAACAGGATGGCACCGTCAGGAACACCGCCGACACCGTGATCCAGTTCAATTACGGTGAGGACGGTATCGACCCCACGCGAAGCGTTCAGGGAGAGGCCATCGATCTCGATGACGTACTTCGCGAGGTGTTGGGAGAACAGCAGGCCGAGCTGCTGTCCCGCTTCGACGAGCGTAAGATCGGTGGCTATGCCACCGTGGAGAAGGACCTCATGGAGACCTCAGAAGAGGAAGATGAGTTCGAGGACGCCGAGTTCGAGAGCGGAGGTGATGAATAATGGCTCAGAAAGATTTCATCAAAGGCCTTCAAAGGAAGGAGATTCCTGAGGAGACCATCGATCTGGTCAAGGACCACTACAGCAACCAGACCGATCTGGGTAAAGCATCCGTCAAGGACCTGGTGGACATAGGTCTGAGCGAGGAGTCGGCCGATTTTCTTCTGACCAAGCTGGGCAAGAAGAAGGAACCCGTCGCAAAGAAGAGATCGCCCGCAAGGAAGAAGGCTGAGAAGGAGGCGGTGGAACCGGAAACGGACATCGTCTATGAGATCCCGGACAAGTCGAAGGATTACACTTCTTTCCAGGAGAATCTGTTCAAGCAGTGCGTCGAACTCAAGTTGGCGCTTCCCCGGAGGGTGGTTCTCAACATCGCCCACCGATTAGAAGGGAACGACATCAGCAAGGACAAGCTGGTCAAGATACTCAAGGCCGCCAACAAGAAATTCATGGACCACATGATGGACCCCAACGAAAGCGCCGGGATATTGGCCGCTCAGAGCATCGGCGAACCCGGTACTCAGATGACCATGCGTACCTTCCACTACGCCGGTGTGGCCGAGATCAACGTTACCTTGGGACTTCCACGCCTCATTGAGATAGTGGACGCACGTCGAGTGCCCAGCACACCTATGATGACCATATTTGTGGACAAGGCGCTCTCCAATGAACTGGATAGGGTCAAGTCATTGGCGTCCAACATCGAGATCACTACGGTCTTGGACCTAGCGGACATTGAGACCGACCTCCACAACATGAGACTGTTCATCGTACCGGACGAACGCAAGTGCAAACAAAGAGGGGTGGAGAACCCCATAGATCTCGTTCGGGACAAGGTCTCTCGCCTGAGAGGCATAGTCCTGGTGCCGGAGCCCTCTATTGAGAGCCTTCCGGCCAAGGCGGTCATGGCGACGAAGGGCTATGTTTGCCTGGAGCCGAAGGAGCACACCTTCAAGAACCTGCAGAAGGCTCTGGAAATGGTCAAGGCCAGCAAGGTCAAGGGCGTGGAGGGTATAACCCGCGCCATTCTAAGGAAGAAGGACGACCAGTACATCATATACACCGAAGGCAGCAACCTCAAGGAGGTGCTGAAGATCAATGGACTTGACCACACCAGAGTATACACCAATTCCATACAGGAGATATACGATGTCCTGGGAGTGGAGGCGGCCCGCAACTCTATCATTGAGGAAGCGACCCGCACCCTGGACGAACAGGGACTGTCAGTGGACATACGCCACATCATGCTGGTGGCCGATCTGATGACCGCCGACGGTGACGTCAAGGCCATCGGCAGGCACGGCATATCTGGAAGAAAGTCGTCAGTACTGGCCAGGGCGGCCTTCGAAATAACCGCCGCCCACCTGCTATCGGCGGCCATGACTGGAGAGGTAGATTACCTAGACGGCGTGGCAGAAAACATTATAGTAGGGCAGCCGGTTACTCTGGGAACCGGGGCAGTAAATCTAATATACGCGCCTGCAAAGAAGGGGGCAGCTGAATGATCGATTTGGGAAGAGCTTTAAAATCAGCCGTGAACACCGGAAAGGTGGTCTTTGGCGTACAGCAGACGGAAAAGATGATCAAGAGCGGGGAAGCCAAGCTCATAATAGTGGCAACGAACTGTCCCAGCGAATACGTGGTCTCAAAGAGCCACGGTGTTCCGGTGTATCAGTATAATGGCACTAACATGGAACTAGGTGCTCTATGCGGAAAGCCTTTCTCGGTGTCCTCCATTGCCGTAATTGACAAGGGAGCCTCCAACATCCTTTCGTTGGGTTGAACATGACCACTGAGATAACTTTCACTGAGGAGACCCTGCGCTATATCGCCCTTTTCGAGAAGGTGACCAAGGCCAGGGTCCGCGATTGCATGGAGACCGAGGACAAGCTGGTATACGTTGTCGACCCGGGCCAGGCCAACCGAGCGGTGGGCAAGGGCGGGGAGAACGTGATCATGCTGAAGAACACCACCGGCAAGAACATCCAAGTGGTGGAGTTCTCCGACGACCCCGAGACGTTCATCAAGAACGTCTTCTACAATTACGGGCCGGAGAAGGTGGAGATCGAGACCCGCGGCACCATCGTGCACGCCACGGTCACGGTCGATCCCGCGGTCAAGGGACGTGCTATCGGCAAGAACGGTAAGAACTTGAAGATAGCCCGGGACCTGGTCAACCGGCACCACAACGTCCAAAGCATATCTGTGGCCTGATCAGTTCAAAGGCTCCCGTTCCACTTCCAGGCGGTCCGCGGTGGGGTACTCCTCCACCAGGTAGCACTGTAAGGGAAGTCGGGAAGCCAGGTCCTCCAACACCCAGGAGGCCACCTCTAACCTTTTCCTTTTCTCATCCAAGAACATTAGCTCCAGAGGTACTTCGTATTCCTTTTCCAGCAAACGCATGGCCCACACCGGGTCATCTGCCTCCACTATGCCAAGCAGGATCATTCCCTCGCGGGTCACCAGGTCCATGGGACGGGCCACGCGCTTGGCCCTCCTTTTCAGCCTTTCCCGCAGCTGCACCCGGTCCTTGAAGCTCGATGAGCAGAAGTGAATGGCAACGTCTGCCCCCATTGTGTTCACGACCTCCCGGGCTAGGCCCTCACTGTCCTGGATAGCGCTGGAGGTGTCAGAACGTATGGTCAATCCCCTTCCCAACAACGCCTGGGAATTGGTCTCCGATATTTCCAGCTCGTTAAGGTTAACGAAGCCTAGATCGTGCTCGGAAGCGTAACGACATAGCGCTAACAATCCCTCCCTCTCTCCGGGGATCGCAGGCACCTCGAACCCAACATCGATGGTCAGTCCTTCCAGGCTTTCAGCGATCCCTAGCTCGTCCAAATGGCCCCAGTTATCCACAGGGGGATGTAAACGCAGCTCATCGAGGCCGCTCTCCTGCAATCTGAGAAATTTATCCCGATCGATAGTGGAGGTGTACAGATGAATGTGATGCTGGCTACCGAAACGCTCTTTGAGCATTTTGATATAATGAACCGTCCTGTCAATGACCGCCAATGGGTCGCCCCCAGTGATGCCAGTGCCCCTAGCACCTATGGCCATCGCTTCCTCTAAAACATCTTCGTCCTTCTCCACAAGACGTTCGTTGGCGTACACCACATCCCGGTTCTTCTTTTTCTCGGACAGAGGACAATAGTAGCAGGACATCGCGCACTTTCCGGTCACCAGCAGGACCATCTTAGTTCCCTTACGGCAAAGCCGGCAACCGCGGGGTAGGCGCCTGGTGTAGAACGATGACGATTCCATGGGGATGGTACGCATGATCACCATACCATCACGGGCAGACTTAACGCTTATCCATGCCAAATCCTATATTCGCCTTTCCCCTTCGGAGAAAGGGAACATGAGGAAGGAAAGCAGGGTCATTCTGGCGCTGGACGAAGTGCGGGGCGAGCGAGCATTATGGGTGGCGGGCCAGGTAGCTGATCTAGTGGACGCCATAAAGATCAATTGGCCGCTGGTACTGTCGACATCTCCGGAGATCATTACCGAGCTTTCCAAACTCGCACCGGTCATCTGCGATTTCAAGGTGGCGGATATACCGAACACCGTATCCCTGATCGTCAGCCAGGCGATCAAGCGTGGCGCTGAAGGGGTCATCGTCCATGGTTTCACAGGCAGTGACTCTGTCAAGGCAGCTGTGCAGGCCGCGGAGGACCGTAAGATATTCGTTGTCACCGAGATGAGCCATCCCGGAGGCACTGAGTACACCGCCTCGGCCGCGGAGTCTCTGGCCAGGATGGCAGTGGATTGCCATGCTTCAGGTATCATCGCCCCGGCCACAAGGCCGGAGAGGGTGGCGGCGTTACGCAGGATAGTAGGGGATCTGCTCATATTATCCCCGGGTGTAGGGGCACAAGGGGGAAGTGCCTCGATCACCCTCGAAAAGGGGGCAGACTATGTCATCGTCGGTCGGAGCATATACGGGGCGGAAAACCCTCGAGAAGCTGCGTTGCAGGTTGTAAGAGAGATAAAAAGTGCCTTCCCACAGAGGTGACGAATTATCACCAATTGCGTTCACTGCCAGACACCTTTTTTTATAATCTGGAAGGAACCAACGTTTTTATACGGGGTCTGATATCAGTTGATAATTACCCCAGAGGAGATTTATTGATGGCTACGAAACAGGGGGGGTCCAGTCGCCCTACTGATAAGCAGCGTTCTACTTCGTTGTTTAATTTCTCCCGGAACCTATCGGATTCTTGGATCGGAAGAAATTGGCAGACGGCGCTGTTAATAGTAATGTTGGTGTTCCTGGCATTGTTCGTCAGGAGCTACTTCGGATACTCCACGTCGGTGGAGAACGGCTTCCTATTATCGGGAGGTTCCGACTCTTACTATCACCAAAGGGTCATCGATCACGTGGTGTCAACTGGGGACCACCTACTGTTCGATGAGATGCTGAACTATCCCAACGGGATGATGAACCCCCGACCTCCGCTGTATGACTGGTCAGTGGCTGTGTTCGGGATGTTCGCTAGCGCCGTGACCGGCGCCGCTATAGCAGACGCAGTGGGCATGTCGTTAGTGTTCTCCACCGCGATCTGGGGTGCGCTGACGGTCATTCCAGTTTACATGCTGGGCAAGGCGGCCTTCGGTAAAAAGGCCGGAATATTGGGTGGCTTCATATTCGCCATCATGGCGGGTCACATAGAGCGCAGCGTCCTGTCCAACGCGGACCACGACGCCATAGTGCTCTTCTTCGTGGTGTTCGCCTTCTATTTCCTGCTTCGTTCACTTCAGACGGTAAGCGGCTCGAACTGGGTATCCAGCTGGAAGGACCGCAAGACCATACCGGTCGGGATCAAGAAGTACTTCGGTACCAACCAAGTATCTTTGATCTACGCTGCATTAGGCGGTCTCTGCGTGGCGGCAGTGGGATTGATCTGGACAGGTTTCCCATACATCATGATCATCGTCCTGGTCTACTTCCTGGTACAGCTCCTGGTGGACCGCTTCCGGAACTCTGATTCAATGGGCGTGTTGTTCTCCATCCTCGTCTTCTTAGGGGTAGCCTTCATGCTCATGGCCCCGGTCTATACCATGATGGGCATCTGGAAGACATGGTTCGACATTCCGCTATTCCTTTTCGTGGGCGGAGTGGTCCTGGGTCTCATGTTCGTGGTCACTCGCGACTATCCCTGGACACTCGTACTACCGGTGTTCACCGTCCTGGCCCTGGCGACCCTGGCCTTGCTATCGGTATTTTCTCCAGCCTTCTTCGAATCGATCATATCCGGACAAGGCTACCTGGTCAAGAGCAAGCTTTACGATACGATCTCCGAGGCGCAGGCCCCGGGATTCTCCAGTTTGGCCATGTCATTCGGTATGGTCACCTTCTGGCTAGCGCTGATAGGCGTGGGTTGGGCAGTCTATAAGATTCCCAAGAACGTCAGCCCCTACTTCATCTTCGTAGTGGTCTGGGTGGGCGTATCCATCTACATGGCCTCCTCGGCGGCCAGGTTCGTGTTCAACGCCTCCCCGGCATTTGCCGTCTCGGCGGGTTGGGTATTGGGAATGATCATCTCACACCTCAAGTTCGACGAGATGGTGCGCAACATGCGCTCCGACCACGGCGGAATGGTGAAGATGATACGGCATTCGGTCAAGCTACGGCACATCATCGGCGCGCTTTTCGTCGTGATGATGATATTGGTGCCCAACACCTGGTACGCCCTGGACGCGGGAATACCGACCGATACAAAGCAGGATTACGATCGCCAGATATACTTGGCCATGCCCGGCTTCATGAGGCCCGGGGACTATGATGTCGAGAACGGCACCTACTGGTACCTGGGGGCATTCAGCTACGGTATGTCATTGCCTGACGAATATTGGCCTTCGGCCTGGAAATGGTTCTCCATGCAAGACACCGAGACACCATCTCCAGTAAACCGTCCGGCCTTCCTTTCATGGTGGGACTATGGTTTCGAGGCCATGCAGGAAGGTGACCACCCGTCGGTGGCCGACAACTTCCAGAACGGCTATCAGTTCGCTGGTAGCTTCCTCATGACCCAGACCGAGGAGGGCGCCATCGCTCTGCTCATCGTGCGTTGCGTGGAGAAGGACATCACCGACAGTAGCAATCCGGCCTATGCTGGTATACTGTCCTCGATGGAAACCTACGGGGTGGACGTAGCCAAAATAAAGGATATCATGACCAGCCCCGCTTCCTACGTGAAGATGGTCCTGGATAACCCGGAGATCTATGGTTATTACGAATCGGATCTCAGTGCGGGGAACGCCAAATACGCCGCGGCCAAGGCGGAGCTGTCCAAGCTTGACAAGGGCCAGCTGGTCTCTCTGTACAACGAGGTAAGGAGCATCACCGGGAACGACATCGGCTATATCTCAGTGGACAGCCGGCTGTTCCCCTTCTCCGCTACATCCTACAACATCTTCTACGCTCCCGCAAAGCTGTCCGACCAGCGTGTTGACGAAAACACCAACACTCCCTACGATTATTACCAGATATACGCCATCGACAGCTACGGTCTCCAGATCCCACTGGACGAGGTGACCTCGAGCGATCAGATAGTCGATTACGAGATCGTCTACACCGAGGCGTTCTACGACACCATGCTTTACCGCGTCTTCATGGGATATGGACCCAGCGACGTGGGAGCTACCGAACAGGGCATACCGGGCGTCTCCGGCAGCCTGTCCAACCTGCCATCTATGCAGGCCTGGAACATGAGCAACTTCCGCATGGTCTACCGTACCGCCTACTACAACCCCTACCCCAGTACGGAAGTGGCCAACCACTCCGATTCCTGGAGGGCCATCTCATATGATGAGGGCATCGAGCTGTACGGCAAGATCAGCACTGGTGAGGTCATCGGGACGATCGACCTTTCCTCATCCAGCCTATATCAGGGAGTGGTCTTCCTGCAGTACTACGATGGTGCGATCATCGAGGGTACCGCCGTTTCCGACTCCGGAAGGCCCATGGCCAACTTGTGGGTCACTGTGCTGGACGAGTACGGAATACCGCATCAGACGGTCCAGACCGACGCCGATGGGCACTACAGCCTGATCGCTCCCTTCGGTGATGTCACAGTGGTGTTCTCCTACGGCGACCTGGACCTGCGCCTGCAGGTAGGTACCGAGCTATACTCCACGACTCTGAACATCACCTACGACCAGGCCATGCGGGTCCCGGACGATGTAAATAAGGATGGCCAGCTAGATTACATGATAGATCTGGACGTCATCATTACCGGCGGCTCCATCGAGGGTCAGGTGTACTTGGACCTGGACGAGAACGGCAAGTTCTCCACGGCAGATGAGGCCCTGATCGGCGCCACAGTGGTGTTCGAGAACGGGACATCGGGCTACCGAGCCGAAGTGGTATCCACCGCGGATGGCTACGAGATCATAGGTGTATCTCCAATGAACGGGACCATGTGGGTGGAGTATCAGGGACACGTGTTCGGTGAGAAGGAGGTCAGTGTCAAGATCGGGACCCCGATCGTAGCTGACTTCGCCTATACACCCGCCAGCGTGACCGGTTCCGTCCTCCTTGAGGACGGCAACGCCGCCAACGGGGTTGAAATATCCTTGCTCGATCAGACCAGCGGAACGGTCATAGAGACCACTACGGACGCATCAGGCGCCTATTCGTTCCAGGGGCTGCTACCCGGCAATTATACTATCCAGACGCCCGATGGCACTGTCCTTGAGAATTCCGAACTGCTATTGTCCGAGGGAGATGCCCGGAACCTAGACCTCGTACTGTACCAGTCAATGCGCATATCTGGCCTGGTCAGTTATGATGGGAATGCGGTGTCCAACGCCATGATCGGTCTCTCCGGAGACTATGGTGTGGTGTGGGTGCGCAGCGACTCCCGCGGCCGATACTCCGTTGTAATGCCCAAAGGCAACGTGTCCGTGTATGCCACGGCCACTGTGAACGGGCAAGAGGTCGTCTACCTATCCAAGGTCCTGGCCACCGATAGCATGGTCCTGAACTTGCAGACTGGCGAGGCCGTGATACTGGAAGGCAATGTGCAGTCCGGTGGAAGCGGCGCGCCCGGAGCGACGATACGTATGGAATCCAGAACCACTGGTGCGGTGTTCAATGCCGTGACCAATACCGACGGCGGCTTCAGGGCCGTTCTGCCGGCGGACCTGTACTTCGTCTACATGTACGACGAATCTCGCTCCTATTGGGAGGATATCTACCTGGACGCTTCCGTGTCGTCCACCTTCAACATGCTATCCTCGGTCAAGATGACCGGCACAGCCTGGTACGACGCCAACGGCGACGGGGTCATATCCTCAGGCGAGAGGTTGAGCGGCGTGCTGGTTAGCATTGCGGACCAGGACGGCCGTAAGGTAACGGTGGCCACCGATTCCACTGGCCAATACACATTCGGACTGGTGGCTGGAAGGAGCTATACCCTAACCGCCATCAAGGCCGGTTATGACCTTCTGTCCAAGAACTTCGCCTCGTTCGACACCAGCGTCACCTCGGACCTGAAAATGCTGGCCACAGAGAGGCAGGTCAGTGGGAGGATATCCATGGCCATTTCGGGCGTCATCGTCTCCTTCACTGCCGATAGCGGTTCAGCTTCTAGCAGGACAGCGGAGACCACGGCCGATGGCAGTTTCTCGTTGAGCCTCGTTCCCGGCGATTACCTGATCAAAGTTGATCAGAACGTCATTCCGGGTAATACATCGGTGAAGTACCAATCGCTCGAATCCATGGAGTTGACCATTGACATAGGCCACGATCCCACCTCACTCGAAGTTGAGGTCGTGGAGAGGGTCCTGGTCACTGGGACCGTGAGCCCCAGCGGTACGGTCACTATGGTGTTCGACGGTCCAGAAAGGACCGCTGTATCGGCTGTTACCACCTATTCCGTATACCTGCAGGAAGGCGACTACTCCCTGTACGTCAAGGTGGACAATTCCACCCAACACTCGGCCGATCTGTCCTCGGTCACCATAAGCGGACCGACGACCTTGGACGTGGCGGCTGCCACAGCAGACCAGGTGGTGCTACGTGCGAACCTTGACGGCGCCGTCACCAGCAACGTTAACATATCCATAATGTCAGGGGGCGCGTATTATAACGTGACCTCCTCCGCGGCCGGACTGGCCACCGTATATCTTTCCCCTGGTACATACACAGCCTCCGTGGACCATCGCACCGTGGCCAAGGTCGATCTTGTGGATAGGTATGTGCGCTACACCGGGGAGACCAGCTTTACGATGGCATCCTCCCTGATGAACGTGGCGATCTTGACCACCAGGACACTGGACAATGCCACCATCATGGGGCAGGTGCTCAGTTCTGAAACGCTCATATCCTCGTCTATACAGTTCCAGGCCTTATCAGAGACGGCCATGGACCTGTCCGTGGATGCGCCCTTCGGCGACTACTCGGTACAACTCGCCCCTGGCAATTACAGCGTCTACGCTCTCAGCATGGACAACACCAAGGCCTTCCTCGGCACCTTAATGATCGCTGAACCGGGGACGTTCGAATACGATGTGGAGCTGGTCGGGTCCTTACGCCTGTCTGGAGTGACATTCGCCAACGATGTTGGTGTGGATTCCAAGATGACCGTTACCGGCAACGAGGTGTACAGCTTCAACAGCAACGCGGACGGTATCTACGAAGTGTATCTGCCACCAAGGACCTATCTCCTTTCGGCTGAAACCCAGCTATTGGAGTCTGGGGTATTGGTAACATACACTGGCTATGAGAACGTCACCCTTACAGAAGTAACGTCAAAGGGGATCGTCATGGACAAGCAATTGTCCTATGCGGTGGAAGTGACCTGGGATACTAACCAGAAGGCCACCCTCAGTGCCGGTGAGACAGCCATATACACCATAAGGCTGGTCAATCTGGGAAATGTGGCCGACACCTTCAAGTTGACGGCTACTGGCACCGGCTGGGCAGTGGTGTTCTCGCAGTCCGAGATATCCCTGGACTATGGCACCGGCGCCAGCCAGCTCGTGACCGTGGAGGTGACCCCGTCCAGCACCATCATGGTGACGCACACTGCAGTGATCGTGAAAGCGACATCCATCTCCAACTCCTCGGCCACTAGCTCGGTGAGCCTGGATGCCGATATACTTCCTTTCCGTTCCGTTGGCCTAGAATATGTGGGGGCATTGCAGACGGACGGTAGCGATTACCTGTTCGAGGTGCCGCTCAGCAACCTTGGCAATATAGAGGACACGTATACCGTGACCATCGGCGACCAGGAAGCCCTGAGGGACCTGGGCTGGGAGGTCAAACTGGTGAACGGGACCGCCTTGAGCGATTCCCTCTCCTTGACGGTAGCCGCCTCTGACAGGGTCGATGTCCGGGTGTCCCTTGTGCCAATAAGGGAGAATCCGAGTCCGACGGTAAGCGTACAGATCGTAGCAGTGTCGGAGAACGATGCGGCGGTACAGACGACCCTGGACATGACCCCGGAGTTCGTGGGACTTGGCACCGGGGGCCTATCGATCACCGGTGACGGCATATCCGATAGCACGCCGAAGATAGGTGATGACACCATCATCCTGCTGGGCGTAACGCTCGCCCTAATGGCCGTGCTCCTGGTCCTCAGTATACAGAAGGGGGTGTTATCACGAAGAAAGCGCTGATGATCATACTGGTCGCTTGCCTGTTCATAGGGGCCATGCCCTTGGTCCAGGCCGATACCGCGACCTCTCCGCTGTACGCCCATTTGGACGGTCCGATGACGGTTACAGTAGGAGCGAACGCTCATTACGTACTGACCATGGTCGGTGGACCGGCCGAGGCGGGCGATGGCAATTATTCGTGGAAGGCGGAGCTGAATGGCGAGAACACCTACAATTCATTCCTTCTGCCCAACAGCGGGGGGCCCATCACATCCGGGGTGGTCTCGATCAATCTGACCGCACCAGAGGTCCCACAGACGTTGACCATCACGATCAACTGCACCTCTGCCAATACCGTGGAGACCGTCACAACCAGCATAGAATACAAGGTGCTGGTCGTTGAGCCGGTAGTGCTTTCGGCCACCATTAGGAACACCGGCAACGTCAGCGTCACCGACGTGCCCTTGGTACTGCAGATCTACCAGGACGGCGGGTGGGTGCAGTTCTACAACACCAGCCTGAGCCTGGAGGCCGGCGGGTCCTATGCCTTCCTTTACAATTGGACGGCCCTGGACCTTAAATCCGGGGAGCACAAGGTGAGGATGTTGCTGGACCCCAATAACCAGATAGTGACCTTTGAAGGCGGTTCCGCAGTGTACGAGACCACCATATATTACAAAATGTCAGGGTACGGGGGGGTCAACTCATTGCTCTGGGTATTGGTCATTCTCCTGGGATTCGTGACCTTCATGGTCTGGCGGCGCCCGAACCCGAAGACCAAGAGAAGACGCTGAAAACCTTTTATCACAATCTCTTTTCTAGATTGGACAACCGTTCTCTCAGTCTTTCTCCGGAAACGGCAATGGATACGTCGCCCCGGGTCTTCTCCAGCACCGAGCGGGCTATGTCCTGCTTACGCCTAATGGATACGAGGGCGTCGGGGTAGTCGAATCGCATGATGACCAAGAACAGTTCCTCCATGATGTCCAGATACTTCTCCGCAGCGGTCGTTTCACCGCGGCGAAGTGCTTCCAGGGAAAACCTTCTCAGCTCGCCGATGGTGTCGGCCATTCCCATGAGATAGGCAGTGCCGGGCATTCCCAGTTGCTCCGGGTCAGGCAGCTCCTGCCCATTGACTATCGAGGTGAGGATGGCCGCTTCGGCCACCTCCTGCAGGGCGTCTTGAACGATGCCAGAATGCCAGAGGTCCACATGTTCCGACAGGACGCTCTTGAGCTTGTGGGACTCGTCTATGGCCTCCGCTAAAAGCATTTCACCGTTCTGTCCCTTATGCATTCCGTGCACCACCCCGCTGGACATGCGAATGATGGCCCGGGATGACTTGATGGCTATCTCCCTTACAGTATCCTTCTCTTCCAGGGAGTCCTGTATGCGCTGGGCGATCCGCCCCAAGTTCTGCATGTAAGGAGATTGGGCCTGGGTATATGAAAAGGTTGCTCAGCCCCGGACCTGACGCATGTGCTCCACCCGCTTGCGGACCAGCTCACTTTTTCCGATATCATGACGCACGAACACATCCCCGCGGATGTGGGTCAGCCCCGCTTCGCAGACCGCCTCCGCCTCCTCGATGGTGTCAGCCACGCCCACCACTCCCAATGAACGGGAGGAGGTGGTGTATATGGTACCATCCTTCTCGTCCACCGCGGCATAATACAGTCGGGCGCCGGCCTTAGCTATGGCGTTCTCGTCCACAACCACCGGTCGTCCCGCCTTGGGATCGGTCCCATAGCCTGCCGGCACAACGTACTTGCAAACCGTCGCTTTGGGCAGAAATGGGACGTTGGAGCTCAACCTTCCATCGGCCACGCCTTGACAGACATCAAGCAGTCCCTCCGGCAACAACGATAGAACGTTCATCGCTTCTGGATCACCGAACCGGGCGTTGAACTCAATGACCTTGGGACCGTCCTTCGTAAGCATGAACTGACCATAGAGCACCCCTCTGTAAGGGGAACCGTTCTCCCTCATGGCTGCGATTGTCCTTTGCATGATCTCCTCCGCCGCCTCACGGTCCTGCTGCCTGACGAACGGCAACAGATGATCGGCATCGGTGTACGACCCCATCCCGCCGGTGTTAGGCCCCACATCCCCTTCATACGCCCGTTTGTGGTCCTGCACCAAAGGCATCCCTCTGACGTTCTTTCCATCGCAAAAACCCTGTAAAGTGAACTCCTCTCCCACCAGGCGTTCCTCGAGCACCACCCCGGCCCCGCCGATCTTGTGGTCCAGGACCTCCTTGACATAGCGGAGCACCTCCTCCTTTCCCATGAGATGCTCCCCTTCGACCTTGACCCCTTTACCGCCAGTAAGGCCCTCGGGTTTGACCACCAGCTCACCGGGAAAATCGTCAACGAAGACCTTTGCCGAGTCCAGGTCCTGAAAGGTGCCGAACTCCACGTTCCCCGGGACGCCATACTTTTTCAATAGTCTTCGTGAAAATCGCTTGGACGTCTCCAGCCTGGCCGCTGCCTGGGTAGGTCCAACGCAACCGATGCCCTTCCTGATCAGTTCGTCGGCCAATCCTGCTTCCAACGGTGCCTCGGGTCCGATGACCGCCAGCTCTATACCACTGGTCAGTGCGAACTCCGTGACCTTAGGCACGTCCGTCTCGTTCAAGAGCTTGACGCCTAGGGCCGCCCGGGCGATCCCCGGGTTCATGTTCTTCATGGCCGAATAGACCGCCGCTCCATCTCTGATCAGGGCTTCGACGATGGCGTGTTCCCGTCCACCGCCGCCCACCACCAGCACCTTGGTCTTCATGCGTGTCGTGGATGAGCGGGGACGCTAATAAATCAATTGGCGATCAGCCAAGAATTTTACTTACCAGTTCGTTCAATCCTTCCCCGGTGCGAACGCTCACCGTGTGGAGGTCCTTTCCTCCGCTCAGTTTGCGGTAGTCCGCTCTCACCCTATCAACGTCGATCTCCATATAAGCGGCGATATCCAGCTTGTTGAGGACCGCGATATCCGCCTCTTGGAATATCATGGGGTGCTTTCGCACCATGTCGTCCCCTTCGGTGACAGATATGACCACCAATCGCAGGTCCGTTCCCAACGGGAAATCGGCCGGGCAGACCAGGTTTCCCACGTTCTCGATGAACAGAAAATCGATCCCCATGAGGTCGATATCGTCCAAGGCGTGGTCTAATAGATTGGCGTCCAGGTGGCACTCCTTTCCGGTGTTGAGGTTGAAGGCCTTGACCCCGGCCGCGTGAAATCGATCGTAATCGTCCTGGCCAGCGACGTCTCCGGCGATGACCGCCACTCTCAACCCCCTGTCCATGAGCAACTTGGACAGCTTGATGATGAGAGCGGTCTTTCCGGCGCCCGTGGTGCCCATGACGTCCATCGACCTGATGCTGGACCCTCTGAGCTTCTGTAGATTATGCTCGGCCAGATGCTTGTTTTCGGCCAGCACGTCCGTTTCCATGCTGATGTGGGTGATCTTGTGCACGGAAGCGGATTTTACCTCCATAGTTAATAACTTTCCCTCAAAGCTTCCGTTCCGGCCAAAACGCATCCGACGAATTCATCCATCTTCTTACTTTTTTATACTATGGATAGAGGTTTTTCAGGTCATTTTATCGAATAACTTTTAAGTAATGTCACGCAAATATGTTTGCTCAATCAGCGATAGGTTCCAAAAAAAGGGATGGGGCCTGCAAGGGGGATTCTAATGAATAATCCAGATAATGTGCAAAGCATCAATTCGAAAACTGGCTTGGCCAAAAGGGCTGCCTTGTATCTAGGGATACTGGCATTTGCCCTGGTCCTGCTCTTGTTCTTGAGCGCGGGACAAGCCAGTGCCACCGATGTCTCGGCCGATATCACTACTGATACGACCTGGACGTCCGGAAGCATGTATAATGTGACGGTGCCTATCACCGTCGCTGCGAACGCCACATTGACGATTCAGGAGAACGTCACTGTTATTTTCGAGCCTGGCGCCTCCCTGACAGTGGAAGGCGGGCTGATAGTGCAGGGCTCTGCGGCCCTGCCGGTCGTTTTTGATTCTAACGCGACGGCCGGGTCGTACCTATGGAGCGGTGTGCTCTTCCTTGAGGACGCCACCGGTTCCGTGGAATACCTGACCATAATCAACGCCACGATTGGGCTTTACTTCCAGAACGCGACCGTCCCCTTCTCCAATGTTATGATACAGGGCGATGGGACCTACGGCGTGTTCTATGATCTGATCGAGGGCGACTGGACCCTGGCCATGAGCGACCTGACGGTCGACGGTGCCAGCACCGGAGTCTATGTCCAAAATGGCAACGGAAGCCTGGACCTGACCCTGCAGAACCTTGACATCACCGCGACCGGATATGGTGCCACCATAGGGGTCGGTTCCATGACCGACGATCTCAGAACGCTCGACCTGAGCGTGATGGACTGCAGCTTCACCGGCGGCTTCGTAGGCATATACGCCTACGCTGAGAACGGTGGCAGCGCCCTAGTGAACGGCTCCGAGTTCCTCGGACAGGAATGGAACGCCTACATATTCGAATCCAATGAAGGCGATATCGACGTCGAGATCGTCGACAGCGTCTTCGATGGCAGTTCCGCCAATTATGTAGTAGTATACATCGTCGAGGAGATCGACTATGAGTTCGAGCTGTATGGACAGCACTCCTGGGACGATACATATACCTCGGGATCATACTGGATCGACCTTCCCTTCGCCTTCAGTTATGAGGGCTATGAATACACCAGCGTGCTATTCAGTGAGGATGGCTGGCTGGACTTCAACATGGGGCAGCGCATAAATACGGTCGGAAATGCCGATCTGAGCTACCATGGGGATCAATTCTTCGGCTACATAATCGCCGATGACAACTCCTCCGCGCTCTTCAACTGGTTTGCGACCGATTCAGAAAATGATTGCAGCAACGCCTTCCAGGTGAAGCTGTTCGCCACCGGGGAGTTCCAGATCAACTTCGCCACAATGGATGGAGACGACTCCGACAATTGGGGACTGTGGACCTGGGATTTCGACTATGATCTCACCGATATGCTGGGCATCTCCTGCTGGGACGCAGATTACACAAGTTATCTGTTCACTCCTAACGCCTTGTCCGATGCTTTGGCTATATTTGTGACGGCCGATGTGGGCGATATCAACGTCGTCCTAAGCGGAAACACCATCACAAGCTATGCTTTGGGTGGAGTTTGGGTTTACGCATACGATGGCGACATGACCTTCGAGGCAACGGAGAACTCGGTCAGCAAGATGTATAGCTCCTTTGAGTCAATAATTTTGACCGAGACATACAACGGCACCACTGACGCTATCCTGGTGAACAACACCTTCGATCACATATGGAGCTACGCGGTGTTCTTCAGAACCTATAGCTCCGTCGGCGGGTCGGACTCCTTCGAGGTGATCGGAAACGTTTTCACCAAGACGATGTTCGGCGTCTATGCTTTCGTATATGTCGAGAGCGATGACCGCGATGAGCTGGTGAACGACACCTTGAGCGTCGTGGCCAACTTCCAGGACAACATCATGACCGACGCCTATGGGTTGGGTTGTGGCGTTTCTATCGATAGCTACGATCAGGTCAACTGGAACGTGACGGTGGAGCAGACCTTCACCGGAAACGTAATGACCCAGGAGAGGTTCGAGGGCAGTTCTCCCTTTGATATGCCATTTATGGGTTATTCACCCTGGATGATGTGGGCCTTTTTGGAAGTGGATGATTACGAGGACATCAACGCCACCAGCATGACCATCGATCACACCGTGACCATAACCGGTAACGAGATCGAGGCTCCTGTATACTTTGATGATGCGGGAATATCAGCTCAAAACTATGTCTACAACTACATGGGCGATGTTTCCAGCACGTGCGTGATGACCATCACCGACAACATCATCACCTTCGACTCCTGGGATAGCCTATACGTAGGTGGTTGGATCGAAGCGAATCTTGGAACGGTCGACTCCGACACCAGCCTGGTTATCGAAAACAACCAGATATATGGCTGGTCCTATTATGGCATAGATGTGGAGTGGGGTGCCTCAAACAATGATGATGAGATGGCACTAGACATGAACGCTGAGATCTACATCTCAGTGGTCGATAATCTGGTGGACGGATCGTACGAAGGCATCTATTTGGATGTCGAATACGACCAATACAACTGTGTCGGCGACTGGAACATCAACCTGACAGCGCACATGGACCAGAACCAACTGCTCAACGTCCATTACGGTATCGAGGCGTTCTTCGATGCCGGAGTTGAGTTTAGTGATTATTACTGGCCATACTATGACGAGGTGGCCGTGGGCAACATGGTGATCAATTACCTGCTGACCGCGGACGACAACGTCGTAACCAGCATGGATGGTGAAAATCCATGGAACAGCATCATCTACGTTGAGATCGACTATTGGGCCGATGTAAGTTATGACACCCTCTTCACTGAGGCCAATGTGCTGGTCAACGGTGCGGTCTCGGTAAGCGGCAACAATATAACTCAGGAATATGGGGATTTCAGATGCATCGGTGTCTGGCACGGATATGAAGTGCAAAAGACCGGTGACATGGAAGTGAACGTAGAGCTGGCCATCGATGACAACATCATCGATACTGACTACTACGCTGATTACGCCATCGAACTTTGGGACGCTGTCGAAATGTATGGCCACTGGGCCATTCCAACCGATGCACCCAACGTGCTAGCTGATGTGGTATGGTCCGCCTCTGGCAACCAGATCACCGGCGAACCCGACTTCGGCATCGCAATGTACTATTGGATCGAGATCGACTCTCCTGATTGCACTCTAGTGCAAAGCATCAGCATCGACCTATCTGACAATACCATCACCAGCGGTGATGGCGGCATTGCCTGCATCTTAGACCATATGGAGTACACCAATGGCTACGTCGAGTTGAACGCCGATATAAACATCGAGAACAACGTCATGAACACTGTCTATGGCGGCCCCCTCATCGTAGAGGATGATGATTGGGAGTACACCGGTGTATATGTCGGGCCCGATGAAATGGTGATGGCCGATGGGATCTATGGTATGGACCTCAGCTTCAATGTGCTGATATCCGGCAACCAGATCAGCGGTTACGAGGTCGGTTTGAACCTGATGGGAATGGCCGAAATGATGCCCAGCCTGGATGACGAGTTCATCTGGTCTATCGATGTAAACTACATCGTGGAGAACAACTACATCAACAACACCGATGTAGCCATCCAAGCCTTCGGTGGCAACATGACGATGACCAACAATGTCATCGATGACGCCTGGCGCGGCATAGAGTGGGATTACGCCAACGGTGAGATATCTGACAACACCATAACCACCTACCGTGGTCTGGAGCTCGATCATCCTTACCAGTTACTGGTTCAAAACAACCTGATAACCTTCGAGGAAACTGGTATAGATGTTTGGGGAGCGGAAAGGGACTCCGCCCTGCAGATCGTGGGCAACACCATAACCTGCATTGAAACTGAAGGGGGTCCCATGTACAGCTGGGGAACGGGTGTGGAGATCGACGATTCGGATAACGTAGTGGTCGATGGCAATATCATCACAAATGCCTACTACGGCATCGACTCGGAGGATGTCTACAACCTGACCATCAGCAACAACCAGATCACTGGTTGCGGTACCGGTATCTATCTGGAAGATGGGTACATGTGCTGGATCGAGTCCAACCTGGTAACGGATGGTGGAGATGGTATGTATGTCTATGATTGTGGGGACATAATCATCGGCAACAACACCTTCGCTGACAACGCCTACGAAGGTCTGGACATCGAAGACTGTTACGTCGTCCTGTACAACAACGAGTTCAGCGGCAACGGGGATTACGGGGTTGACACCTACGATTCCTATGTCATCTGGTATATCGACGCCAACTGCGTGGTGGCACGCAACGATGTGGACTTCGAAGGTCAGATCGAGATAATGGAAGGCGGTACCATGATGGTCGAGGATGTCGACGACTTCTATGTCTACGGCATTCTCGTGGACGAAGGTGGCCTGCTCTTCATGAGCAACTCTGACCTTTACGGCTGGGGTAACTTGGAGGTATACGGTACCTTCTGGGCCAACGTCTGTCTGTTCGACGGGTTCGATATATACCTGGGTCCGACTTCCGCAGCCGAGATCAGGGGCAGCGCGATCATGTACTACGGTCATACCGGAATACATGTGGACGGTTGCTCGCCGGTCATCGCCGACAACCTGCTCTTCAGCCCATACGGAATATATGGTATACTGGTTGAAGGTGAGGGAGCCTCGCCGAGCATCGTCAGCAACATCATTGCCTTGAACAACCAGGGTATATATGCTCGGGATACGGACATGGGCGGTATCTACGACAACATCTTCCTGCTCAACCTCAAGAGCGGCATATTGGCTGAGAACGCCACCGGAATGATACACGACAACGTGTTCCTGGCCAACAAGATCGAGATACTGCTGCGCAACTGCGACGTGAGCATCGAGGACAATGAGATCGGATACACCGACCTGTTCCAGGTACTGGCGAACTACGCGCCTCTCCTCGGACACTTCATGGGCACCAGTGCCAGTGAAGCGGCCGAAGTGACCTCGGACGAACCCCTAGCAATGCTGGAATCGATCCTGGGCATAAGCGACCTGGACATCTGGGATCTAACCTCCTGGGTGAAGGGACACAACGGTATCTGGGCCGAGAACTCTGTCGTGAAGACCAGTGGCAACACCTACGGCATGTTGAACTACGCCCTGTATGCGGTGGGCAGCGAGATACACTTCGCTGACGACATCGTCATGCAGGAGCTCCTAGTACCGCATGTCAGCGATAACGCGACGGTCAACTACTCGGTGAACATCTACGTCCTGAACGGTATCTACGCCAGCGGTTCTACCCTGTGGGTCGATGGATCTACCATCGAGGTGCTGGATGACGCAATAGTGCTGGAGAACTCCCAGGCCTGGATCGAGGGCGCCACGCTAATGGCAGGCGACTTCGATTACTTCGTGTTCGGTGATTCCGATGTATACAACATCGCCACCTCCTACGATACGTTCAAGGTCGAGAACTCTCACAGCCTGAATGAAGGTACCTGGCTAACCGTGCACGCCGAGGATAAGGGTGAACCGGTCGCCAACGTCACGATCGTCATAAAGAACGCCAAGGGCGAGATCGTGTTCGAGGGTGTTACCGACGCCGAGGGTAAGATTCGGGTGCTGCTGAGCCAGTACGCCTGGACTTACGAAGGCAGGGACGATGGCTTCAACCCCTACACCATAACCGCCTACTTCGAGTCTGGCAACAAGACCATGGACTTGACTCTTAACGAGTCCTACATGGATGTCACCATCACAGGCGAGAAGGAAAGCGACATGGGAGCGATCCTAGCGGTGATCGGTGTACTGGTCATCATCCTGCTGATCGTGGCCGCGGTCGTGATCATGAGGCGCCGGAAGTAAAGGCCGTCAAACCCTTTCGTTCCAAACCTTTTCCTTATTTTTCATTTTTAAGATACTTTGTTAAAGAGGGAGTTCCATTCCCGACCGAGCTTAATGTCTTATTCCGAACGTGCCCGTCAACTATTGGCCAGCAGTCAGGCTTCCGAGGGAGATACGGTCCTCTTAAAGGCGGAGGGGATGGAGTATGCGGGCATACTTATGCCCCACCACGAGTTCAGCCACCCCGATGTCATCATCATCAAACTGAAGAGCGGTTATAATGTCGGGATCAAGGTGGACGAACGTTCTGAACTGGCCTTGGTATCGAAGGCTCGGGAGCGCCCGTTGAAGCGCAGGTCCGCTAAAGAGGACAGTTCCTTGCCGACAATTTCTTTCCTAGGCACCGGCGGGACCATAGCCAGCTATGTTGATTATCGCACCGGCGCGGTGCATCCCGCGTTGAAGGCCGAGGACCTCGTGGCCACCGTACCAGAGCTTTCCGAGATATGCCGTATGCGCTCCAAGGTGGTGTTCTCCATATTCAGCGAGAACATGAACGTGGAGACATGGCAGTCGTTGGCTACCGCTATCGCCGACGAGCTCAACGATGGCGTTGAGGGAGTGATCGTACCGCACGGAACGGATACATTGGGGTTCACCTCCGCCGCCCTGTCGCTCATGCTAGGCGATATCCCGCGGTCCGTTGTTCTGGTGGGGGCGCAGCGCTCTTCCGACCGACCTTCATCCGATTCCTACATCAACCTGCTTTCCGCCGCCCGTTTCTGCATCAAGGCCCAGGCGGCCGAGGTGTTCGTCCTCATGCACGGAGAGACCTCGGATTCCTACGTCCACGTTCACCGTGGAACGAAGGTGCGCAAGATGCACACCAGCCGCCGAGACGCTTTTCAGAGCATCAATGAAGGGCCCGTCGCCCGCATGGACCTAAAAGGGGAACTGGAGATGCTCGGTGAATGCCAGGTCAAGAGCTCGGTCAAGGTATCCCCTGACGTACGCATGGAGAAGAACGTGGCGCTGCTGCAATTCTATCCTGGCATGGGCCCGGAGATGGTGCGTAGGGTGATGCAGGACCAGAAAGGTCTGGTCGTCGCCGGCACCGGTCTGGGGCACGTATCTAAGGAGATCGTGCAGGTGATCAAGGAACTGGTCTCCCAGGGCAAGCCAGTGGTCATGACCTCGCAGTGCTTGGGAGGGAGGGTGAACCTCAACGTCTACGATACCGGTCGAGACCTGCTCTCCGCTGGCGTGATATCTGGTGAGGACATGCTACCGGAAACGGCCCTGCTCAAGCTCATGTGGGTCCTGGGAAGGACGGACCGCCTGGAACAAGTGGAAAGGATGATGAGCGAGAACCTTAGGGGCGAGATCGCCAAGAGGAGGGAGCTCTAATGTTCGAGGTGACCATCGGGATCGAGATACACCAGCAATTAGACACCTGCAAGCTGTTCTGTTCCTGCCGCTCTCAATTGGTGGACGAGGAGGGGGCGCTCTTCTTCAGAAGGCTCCGTCCCACCCAGAGCGAGATGGGCGAGGTGGACCGGGCAGTCCTAGCTCAAGCGGAACGCCGCATGCATTTCGCTTACCAGGCACCCTCTGCCGTTTCCTGCCTGGTCGAGAAGGACGAGGAGCCCCCGCACGACGCCGATGAAGAGGCCATGCAGACCGTGCTGATCGTTTCGGCGATGCTCGATTCAAAAGTGATGGACGAGGTCCATTTCATGCGTAAGATCGTGATCGACGGTTCCAACACCAGCGGTTTCCAGCGCACGGCATTGGTCGCGGTGGATGGCGCCCTTGAGGTCAACGGCCATAGCATCGGGATCCTCTCCGTTTGCCTGGAAGAGGACGCTGCGCGGAAGGTGGAGACCAAGGACCGGCAGGTCACCTACCGCCTGGACCGTTTGGGGATCCCTCTCATCGAGATCGCCACCGCTCCGGACATGCATGACCCCGAAGAGGTCAAGGAGGTGGCACAGCGTCTGGGGTCCATCCTGCGCTCCACGCGCAAGGTGAAGCGGGGGCTGGGAACCATCCGCGAGGACCTGAACGTCTCCATACCTGGAGGGGCCAGGGTCGAGATCAAGGGTGCTCAGGACCTCAGCCTGCTGCCGACATACGTGAGGAACGAGATGGAAAGGCAGCGCTCCCTCATCGAAATCAAGCAGATACTGGAGAAGCGTTCCGCCTCTCCGGTCCCCATCGAGGCCAAGGACATATCCGCACTGCTCCAGGGTAGCAGGTCCAAGGTCATTCATTCCGCGCTCTCCAAAGGGGGGAAGGTCTTTTGCGCCTCCCTGCCTTCGTTCGTCGGGACCCTGCGCAGCGCTGACGGACGATTGCGGTTGGGATCGGAGATGGCCCAGCACGCCCGTTCCCGCGGGGTCGCCGGGATATTCCATTCCGACGAGCTTCCGGCCTATGGCATCACCTCCGAGGAGGTCGTCTCCATCAGGAAGTTCCTGGGGCTCGGGGATATGGACGCTTTCGCGCTGTGCGCCGATCAGGCCGACAGGGCGGAACCGGCGCTGCTGGCCGCTTTATCTAGGGCCAATCAGGCCTTGACAGGTGTGCCGGAGGAGACCCGGGACCCGCTTCCGGACGGCACCTCTCTGTACAGCCGTCCACTGCCGGGCGCCGGGCGCATGTACCCGGAGACGGACGTCAGACCGATACTGATAGAACAAGACCGCCTGCTTCGCATCAAGGAGAACCTGCCGGAGCTGCCGGAGGCCCGTACACTGCGTTTGGTTCGGGATTACGGCATCAATGAGCAGCAGTCCCGCCAATTGGTGCGGGAGGGGCATGACGAGCTTTTCGAGGATATATGCAAAGACGCATCCCTGGTGGCCGTGGCGGCCCGCACCTTCTTGAGCACTTATCCTGAGATGCAGAATGAGGGAGTGGACCCCGGTTCGCTCGACGATGTCAAGATCAAGGAGGCGTTCTCCGCCCTAACCTCCGGGCGATTCACCAAGGAGGCGCTCCCGGCGGTGTTCAGGGAGATGGTGAAAGGGGCGAGCGTCGACCAAGCAGTATCATCCCTGGGTCTGGAGGCTATGGACCAGGACGAGGCTTCGAAGATCATCGATGAACTGATCGGGCAAAGGGCCGATTTCGTAAGGGAAAAGGGAACGGGCGCAGTAGGACCGCTGATGGGCGTGGCCATGAATGAACTGAGAGGTAAGATCGACGGCAAGGAGGCCGCCGACCTGCTGAAAAAGAGAGTAGAGGCGTTCCTCAAAGGGTGAGCTCCAGCACCTTCAATTCCTCAAAGAACAAGCTCTTAGATGCAAGGTCACGGCGCTTCCATTCCTTCAGGGCGGCCCCCAAGGCATCCTGATCAACGTCGCTAGAGATCAATATAAGCACCCTCCCGCCGGTCTTCAGATGGTCCTTGGCACCGTTCAGGAAACGGGTGGTTACCTCCGTTCCTTTCTCTCCGCCCGCCCAGCAAAGGTCCTCTTGGCTCTCGACGGAACCTCTTAGGTATGGGGGGTTGAACACGATGAGGTCGAACGTTCCTTCCACGTCATGGAACAGATCGCTGAGCGTCGTCTCGATCGCAAGTCCGTTGAGCTCGGCGTTCTTCTTGGTGTCGCTCAGCGCTTGAGGGTCAATGTCCACCGCTAGGACACTGGCACCGACCTTGGCCATGTGTAGTGATAGGAACCCGCTTCCGCACCCCATCTCCAGCGCCCGCTCGTCCCCCCTCATATTGAGGGCGGAGAGCATTAGAAAGCTGTCCTCCGCAGGAGCGTACACCTGAGGTCCTACCTCCAGGTGTATCGCGGGGTCACGAAGCATGTACGTTCAAAACAGCAGGGGATAATAATCTTTCCCGAAGAGTTTAAAATACCCCGGTCCATCGGTGGCAGGTGGACCTGCTCAGCCAGATAAGCATAGGCACGATCTTCTTAGGGTTGGCGCTATGCTACCGTAGGAAGTATCCACTGGCACATTCACTGGTGCTGATCAATCTGGCGGTCTTCATGCTTACCGTCATTTCCGCCTGGGGGCAGCCGTCCTACCTGCTCTCACCGGTGCAGGAGGAACTGGGCTTCAGACCCATCTATTTCGGTGAACTCGAAAATCTTTATACGATCTTCACCCAGATGTTCGTTCACGCGGGGCTGCTGCACATTCTGTTCAACATGCTCTTCCTGTTCTTGATCGGAGTGCCATTGGAAGAGAGGGTGGGCCGCAAGGCCTTTGCCGCTTGCTATTTCATCCCTGGCCTCATGGCGTTGGTCCTGGAGTCCTCGGTCCAAGGTTTCGATTCCGGGATCCTCATGCTGGGGGCTTCGGGGGCCATCTCCGGGGCCATGGGGGCGATCCTTCTCCTTTACCCCAAGGACGAGATACCCATGTTCCTCGGCCCCATCTTCCTGCCCCGGGTGCCGGTGTGGCTGTCAGTGGGCGCATGGTTCGGAATTCAATTGCTGACCATATTCACGCTCCCGGACGGTATCGCCTCCGGCGGAGTGGCCTATTTCGCCCACATCGGCGGTTTCGTGGCCGGGATGGCCGTGGCCCAGATGCTTCCTGGTAAAAGGAGCTCTGCGGAAGCACCGCCGGAGAAGCTCGAAGATCTGGCGACCACCGAAGAGCTGAGAGGGATGGTGCATCGGATCGAGGAGGAGAGCGAGCCTCAGGTACGCCAGGCATGGATGGAGCACTTCGCCAGCAAGGCCACCTGTCCAGAATGCGGAGGGCGGCTGGAATTAGAGGGAAACCGTATTAAATGCGCATGCGGATGGGAGAGGAAGGTGAGATGACCGAGAACAGGGTGGATGTACTCTGCCCAGGGATGATCGTGCGCGACGGCCCCCTCATCCTGGAGGCCCGCTCCTCCGCAACCTTAGTAAGTCGGGGAGAGCGACACCTGTTAGTGGATGTCAGCGGCCCTCAGAACCGAACGGTCCTGCTGGACGCTTTACGCTCCAGGGGCATTTTCCCTGAGCAGATCGAGGTGGTGGTGCTCACCCACCTGCACCACGATCACGACGGGAACCTTGATATATTCCCACATGCCAAGAAGTACGCCCACAAGCTGGAATCGCCTGGGCCATCGTTCGAAGTCGTCAGCGAAGACTTTGATATATGGGAGGGCGTGCGCCTGATACACACTCCTGGGCACACCAGAGGTGGCATGAGCGTATTGGTGCGGTCAGATGAGACATACGCCCTGGTCGGGGACGCCATACCAAGCGCGGACAATGTGCGGAAGTGGGTACCTCCGGGATTGCATTACGATGCTGACGTAGCCTTGGCAAGCATGTCCAAGCTAGTACGTATGGCCGATGTGATAGTGCCCGGACACGGACCGCCCTTCCGGACGGCGGAGTTTAGAAAAGAAGGAAGGTGACAGGAATGAGCATACCAAACGCTATCTACGCGGAATGCCCCGACTGCGGGGAGGAGACTCTGCACGAGGTTCTCAAAGGCAGACTAGGCAAGGACGGGGACACCTTGGAAGGTACCCTGCGCTGCCATCAATGTCAGCGGGTGCACAACGCCGTGGTCCGAGAGGCCAAGACGATCATGGTTCCGGTCATCGTCAGCGACCAAGGGGAGTCGAGGAAGGCGCAACTGGAGCTGCCGGAGGATGAGATAATATGTCTGGAGGACGAGCTGGTGCTGGACGACCTCCCTATCATCATATCCTCCCTGGAGAAGGGAGGGGCACGGGTGACCAAGGCCAAGGTCAAGGACATAACCACCATCTGGGCCAAGCGCTTTGACAGGGTATGGGTCAAGGTATCGATCAACGATGTGCACAAGACCATTCCCACTGAGATCACCGCCCTTCCCGATGAGGAGTTCTCCGTTGGCGATCTCATGACCGTCGGGCGTTACAACGTGGTCATCATGCACATCAAGGCGCTAGATGGCATGGTACGGCACGGATCAGTTCCGGCCAGGGATATCGTTAGGATATATGCGAAGAAGGCGCGGATGACCAATTCGTGATAGCATGAGGGAAGACAGGGTCCAGATGGTCGCCCAGCTCAAAGCGCGAGGGATCATCGCATCCCAAGAGGTAGAGAAGGCGATGCTCAAGGTCCCCCGTCACCTGTTCATCTCAGAGGACATGCGTTCATTGGCCTATCGGGACACCCCCCTTGCGATCGGTGAGGGGCAGACCATTTCCGCACCTCACATGGTGGCCATGATGGCCGAGTCTCTAGCTCTGATCAACGGGCACAAGGTTCTGGAGATCGGTACCGGTTCTGGATATAACGCCGCGGTCATGGCCGAGCTCGTGGGGAGCGAAGGTCGCATCATCACATTGGAAAGGCACGGTTCTCTAGCGGATAAGGCCAAAAGATCACTTCATGAGGCTGGTTATGAGAACGTGATGGTCGTGGTGAGCGACGGTTCTATCGGATACGCGCTGGAAGCGCCCTATGATCGCATCAGTGTGACCTGCGGGGCCCCTCGCGTTCCTATGCCGTTGTTGGACCAGTTGCAGGACGGAGGCGTAATGGTCATACCCGTCGGTTTCCTGGAGTATCAATCCCTGCTGCGAGTGGTGAAAAAAGGGGAGAAAGTGCTCACCGAGGACCTGGGTTCGGTTATGTTCGTCCCCTTGATCGGGGAGAAAGGTCATCGGCCTTCATAGTAGGAATGGCAGGACCGCGCTCAGACAGGAGCCTCTGACCACATGATGTGCTCCCCGGACGACGTCCTCGTCGATGGGGTTGAAGGCAATGCCCAACGACGATCCCTTGAACATGGAAACATCGATGCTGCTGTTGCCAATGCTGGCAGTTCTTTCCGCCTGAACGCCGAAAAGGTCCTGTGCCTCCTTCAGAGCCTTTCCTTTATTGCACAGCTCCACGCGCAGCACACCCTCGCCCGTCAGGCGACCGTCGGGGTGGGCCGCCAGGCCGTTCGACCACTGGGCATCGAACCCATATTCCTTGGCCAGCTTGTCGGCGATAAGGTCGAGCCCCCCACTGATGATCACCGTTCTCACCCCTTTTTCCTGCAAAGCATGCACGGTCTTTCCGATACCGGGATTGATGGGCAATCTCAACAGTTCCCTCTCCACCTCAGGGAGTCGCAGATCGGGGCGGTGCCTGAGCCATAGCGCGATGTCTCGGCGCATGAACTCCAGGTCGTCTATCTCTCCGTCCATGAATGAGATGACCGACTCCTCGTTGCTGACGCCGAAACGGTCATGGACCCATGTCCAGGAGGATAGATAGTCAACCAGCACTCCGTCCATATCAAAGGCCACCAGATCGAACTTTCGGCCGTTGGAGAGCATCTTCAATTGCCAGGAGGGAATCATTATAAGAAGGTTGCTCCCATCAGCGGGACATGATCGTGCTGGTGGGGGTAGCTCACGTCATTGACGTCTCATCGCAGATAGAAGCGCTGGTAAGCTATCATGCCCCGGGAGCTGTAGGTGTGGAACTGGACCCGGCACGATACCGGGCCATGATGGAGAAGAGGCCCCGCGGGGACGTTCCCCTTCCCTATCGATTCCTGGCATTGATGCAAAGGCGCCTGGCCGATCAGTTCGGCGGAGAAGTGGGGGCAGAGATGCTGGCGGCCATCGATTCCGCCAAACGCAACGGGGCGCAGGTGCTCTTCATCGACATGGAGGCCGGACGACTGTTCAACTCCCTCCTTCGCCAGATGAGCTTCAAGGAAAAGGTGCTGATGATGTTCTCCTCCGTCGCAGGTCTTTTCATGAGCCGTAAACGTGTGGAGCGAGAACTTGAGCAGTTCCAGCACAACGAGGATGAGTACATGGGGGTCATGGCCCAGACCTACCCCACGGTAAAGAGGGTGCTGATCGATGAGCGCAACGTTCACATGGCCAAAGCGATCCTAAAGGCGGAAGGGGAGCACGGCGGCATCCTGGCCGTGGTTGGTGACGGCCACGTGGAAGGCATTCGCCAGCTTCTATCAGAGGGGGATCCGATCGTGTACCGGCTCAAGGACCTGAAGGACCTGAAATTGAGCCAACCTAAGAGCAACGCTGAAGCTTCCTTCTCGTTCGTGGCTCAGAACTGAGGGAAATCCTTTTTTCCTGAATAGCATACCCTTTCCGATGAAGGTCGTCCTGCTATCATAT